>JBKJKD010000021.1:0-4652 GCA_046597635.1 Ferruginibacter sp.
TATTGCTCAGCTTTTCTTTTGTAGTGTTACTCGCATTCTCGGGTATAGCCCAACGTTATGCTGTGGTAGATTCTAAATTTATTTTAGATAAGATTCCCGATTACAAGGAAGCACAGAAAAAACTAGATGACTTTAGTCTCATCTGGCAGCAGGAGTTAGATCAGAAGCAATCTGCCGTAGATAAAATGTTTAAAGATTACGATGCAGAGCAGGTGATGTTGCCGGATAACTTAAAGAAGAAAAGGGAGGACGAACTTTTTAACAAGGAAAAGGAGCTGAGAGACCTGCAGAGAAGACGCTTTGGTTTTGAAGGCGACCTGTTTAAAAAAAGGCAGGAGTTGATAAAGCCAATACAGGACAGGGTTTACAATGCCATTCAAAAATTGGCCATAGACAAACAATATGATTTTATATTAGATAAAAGTGAGGGAATTACCGTTATATTTGCCGACCCTAAACTGGATAAGAGCGAGGATGTGCTCAAAAACCTGGGTGTTAAATAAACGGTAATCGTGTTTTTCAAGGCAACTTTTGGTGTGGAAAACAATCTTATACCTGTCATAACAACAAGAAATTAATTAGTTTAAAAAAACAAACAACACATGATGAAAAATTTGCTCGTAGCAGCAGTACTTACTGTAGGAATGTTTACCGCATCTGCACAAACTAAAATTGGTTACATCAGTACCGATGAACTCATTGGTGTAATGCCAGAAGCTGAAAAAGCTGATGCTGAATTGAAAGAATACCAGGCTGCTTTGCAACAGCAAGGGCAAGACAGGATGAAAGAACTCGGTATTAAAGACAGTCTTTTTATTAAAGATTCTGCCAAACTTTCTCCAAGCATGAAAGAAATTAAAAGAAAAGAATTGATTGAACTTTATCAGAGGGTACAAGGTTTTCAAACAGAAGCCCAGGAAATGTACCAGGAAGAGGCTCAGCGCAAAATAGCGCCTATCAGGGCTAAAGCGATGGATGCAATCCGAGTAGTGGCTAAAGAAAACGGGTACACTTACATCCTTGATGTAAATGCGGTAATTGTAGCACCTCCGGGGGACGACGTTCTTACGCTGGTTAAAAAGAAATTGGGCATTAAAGATCCGGTGCCGGCAGCTCCTAAAAAATAACTGATTTTAAAATATCTGCAGAGCCTCCCTTTTACTTGGGAGGCTTTGTTATTTTTACAGGTATGAATAATCAACCCATTGCCGTTTTTGATAGTGGCTACGGAGGCCTCACCGTATTAAAGGAAATCGTGGCGCTTTTACCATCATATGACTACCTCTACCTAGGCGATAATGGCCGTGCGCCTTACGGCCCCCGCAGTTTTGAAGAAGTATACCGCTACACGCTGGAGGCAGTAACATGGTTGCTGGGGCAGGGTTGCCCGCTGGTGATATTGGCTTGCAATACCGCCTCCGCTAAAGCCCTCAGGACCATACAGCAAAATGATCTTCTTAGCTTTGGAGCGGATAAAAGGGTGCTTGGAGTGATAAGGCCCACAGCAGAAGTGATCGGTAACTATAGCAAAACCGGCCACGTGGGTGTTTTAGGAACCAAGGGCACAGTGCAATCAGGGTCGTATATCCTGGAAATAAAAAAATATTTCTCTGGGGCAACTGTTACGCAGCAAGCCTGCCCCATGTGGGTGCCACTTATAGAGAACAATGAATACGATGCAGCGGGAGCCGATTATTTTGTACAAAAAAATATTGAACAACTACTATCAGCAGATGATCAGATAGACAGCATCTTGCTCGGGTGTACCCATTATCCATTACTGATCAACAAAATAAAACAGTTTGTGCCCCAAGGTATTACGATAGTAGAACAGGGTAGTATTGTAGCAAAGAGTCTGCATGACTACCTGCAACGTCACCCCCAACTAGAGGAGCAATGCAGCAAGCAGGGAAGTCGCTCCTTTTATACTACGGGCGATACCCAAGACTTTGATAGCCAGGCTAGCCGTTTTTTTGGGCAAGGTTTGAAATCTGTCCACTTAAGGTTATAAGTAAAATATTTAGCGGATTCTGTAGAAAAAATCGATTTCACTTGCATCCGTTCAGCATTTTCCCCTACCTTCGCCGTCCTTTCACAAGAAGCAGGGATGGTGCCCAGCTTTAGAGACTTCGAAACAATATTTTGTAAAGGGAAAAAATTAATAAAATGCCAGGAAAAAAAAGAACATACCAGCCCCACACACGCCGTAGAAAATCTGTACATGGTTTTCGTGAGCGCATGTCTACCGCCAATGGCCGCAAGGTTTTGGCTAGCCGCAGGGCAAAGGGTCGTCATAAACTATCGGTTTCTGATGAGCACGGTTCAAAAAAATAATACAATCTTAGAAGCCTGAGGGCATTATCGAGATATAAAATCATAGCTTCCGTGCATATTGCGGGAGCTTTTTTAATTTTGGGGTATCGTGAATTGTCAATGGTGAATTGTGAATGGTGAGTGCCGATATCGTTTGGTGCCCATTGCAAATTGCTTATTGCCAATTGCCCATTTCAGATTGCTCATTGCAAATTGCTTATTGCCAATTGCCCATTGTCCACTTAACCTAACATCAATCACACAAATACTATTGCCTCCTGTTATACGATATCATCACAAAAAAGCCGACAAGCTAAAAAGTAGAAAGGCCATTGAGGAAATCTTTGGTACCGGAAAAAGCTTTTCAAACTTTCCGCTCAAAGTTTTTTGGCTTCCACACAATCTTGCGGCAGTATTGCAGGCGGGTGTAGGGGTTAGCAGCCGCAATTTTAAAAAGGCAGTAGATAGAAATCGTATTAAGCGATTGATGAGGGAAGCCTATCGTTTACAGAAAAATACCTTGTACGAAACCCTTGTGCAAAACAACCAGAGCATGTCTGTCTTTTTTTTATACCTGGGCAAAGAGTTGCCTGCTTACGAATTGTTGGTTGCAAAAATGGAAAGCGCTCTTAACAGACTGATAAAGCTAAGCAATGAAAACGCTGAAAGAAATTCTTAGTTGGCCGTTTATTATTCTCATTAAACTTTACCAATGGGTACTTTCGCCTCTGTTGGGGCCAAAATGTAGGTTTACACCAACCTGTTCTCATTACGGTATTGAAGCGTTAAAAAAATATGGTCCCATCAAAGGATTATGGCTTACCATCAAACGTATTGGAAGGTGCCATCCCTGGGGTGGTCATGGCCACGATCCTGTGCCTTGATGCCGGCAATTTCAGACACAAATGGTGCTGCTTTTTTTTAACATCCACAACAATTCCTTTTACCGTATGTTGATGTAAATTGTACGAATATATGAACATGAAAATCTTAAATTTTATTTTTGGCTTTATGGTGGTAGCGCTTTCTGCCTGTGGGCAAAAGGCAACAAAACTACCTGCCACCGCCACCACTAAAAAAACAAACCCCATGGAATGGAATAAACTCACCAAAGAAGAAGAAAGAGTAATCGTAAACAAAGGCACAGAGTACCCGGGCAGCGGCGATCTCTTAAAAAATACCGAAAAGGGTACCTACGTTTGCAAAAGGTGCAATGCTGCCCTCTACAAATCTGATTCAAAATTTGATTCACATTGTGGATGGCCAAGTTTTGATGATGAGATTAAAGGAGCGGTGAAAAGAATTTCAGACCCCGACGGACAACGTACTGAAATTGTTTGTGCCAATTGTGATGCACACCTTGGTCACGTATTTTTAGGCGAGGGATTTACCCAAAAAAATACCCGCCACTGCGTAAATTCTATTTCTATGCTTTTTGTAGCAGATAAATAAAGGGTCTAACTCAATCAAAAAAAACTCCCTCAGCCGAGGGAGTTTTTTTATTCCTGCATACCAGTGTTCACTTTTAAATGGCGAGTAGGCAAAATTCACAATTGACCATTCATCACTCACAACAAAGCCCTATAATTTGCAACCTGGCAATTGTATGTTTTCTAAATAAACTCCAAAAGATCTTTGTTCAATTTCTCTTTGTGTGTAAACCACAAACCATGCGGGGCGCCTTCGTAAACAATGTATTTCGCAGCCGGGAGTACCTTGGCACTTTCATCTCCGGTAGCTTTAATGGGCACGGTTTTATCGGCATCGCCATGAATGATGAGTGTAGGCACATTTATTTTTCCAACATCGTTTCTAAAATCGGTAGAAGAAAATGCCTTGGCACATTCTAATGTTGCAATGGGCGAAGCATCCATCACCTTTACCAGGCTGTTGGTTAAAAATGCCTCGGTTACCGGGTGATTGGTGAGAGAAACGCCAAAGAAATCTTTGTTGAAACCTTCCATAAAAGTAGGGCGGTCTTCCATCATGCCTTTGGCCATTTTATCAAACATTTCTTGTGGTACACCGTTGGGGTTGGTATCTGTTTGTAGCATGTAGGGCACTACCGCACTCACCAATACAGCTTTACTTACACGAGCGCCTCCATACAAAGAAAAGTATTTTGCAATCTCTCCACCACCCATAGAAAAGCCAACAAGTGTTACATCTTCCAGTTCTAATTCGTCCAGCAAAGATTTTAAATCGCCGGCAAGCGTGTCGTAATCATAAGGACCAAAGGGCCGGTCAGAATGGCCAAACCCACGACGATCATACGAAATACATCGCAAGCCTGCTTTGCTTAACTCGCTAACCTGATACTCCCACATGCTGCCACTAAG
>JBKJKD010000091.1:0-5596 GCA_046597635.1 Ferruginibacter sp.
ACCGACGAACCATTTGGATTTACCAAGTATTGAATGGTTGGAAAAATATTTATTGCATTACCCTGGTGCAGTGGTGATCGTTTCGCATGATCGTTTCTTTTTAGACAGGATGGTTACCAAAGTAGTGGAACTCTACCAGCAAAAACTGCATTTCTACACAGGTAATTATTCTTATTACGAGCAAGAGAAAGAGATAAGAGTAGACATGCAGAAAAAAGCCTTCGACAACCAGCAGGATTACATCAGGCAAAATGAAAGATTTGTAGAACGCTTTAAAGCCAAGGCCAGCAAGGCCGCAGCCGCACAAAGTATTGTGAAGCGCCTGGAAAAACTAGACCGTATAGAAGATGTGGAGATTGAGCGCCCGAACATGAAAATTAATTTTTCTGTAGAGAAGCAACCCGGCAGAACCATCGTAACGCTCAAAAATATTAGCAAGAGATTTAAAGACGTAGAGATTGTAGAAAATACCGGCGCCGAAATTGAACGTGGCGATAAGATTGCTTTGATTGGAGCCAACGGTAAAGGAAAATCTACCCTGTTGCGCATCATTGCAGATACAGAAACATTTGACGGCGAACGCACCTGGGGCCACAATGTGCAGGAATCATTTTATGCACAGCATCAGCTGGAAGCTTTGAACCAAAACAACGATGTGCTGGAAGAATTGAAAGATGCCGGCAGCGGTAAAAACGATCTTGAATTGAGAAGTTTACTGGGTGCATTTTTATTTAGTGGAGAAGCCGTAGAGAAAAAAATAAAAGTATTGAGCGGAGGAGAAAAAGCAAGAGTTGCGTTGGCAAAAACCATTGCCAGCAAAGCCAACTTTTTAATGTTGGATGAACCTACGAACCACTTGGATATTCACTCAGTTGATTTACTTGTGCAGTCCCTCATAAAATATGAAGGCAGTATTGTGTTGGTAAGTCACGACCGTTATTTTATCAGTCGCCTGGCCAATAAAATATGGGAAATTGAAGATCATAAAATAAGAGAATTTAAGGGCACGTATGCAGAGTGGGAAGATTGGAAAGAGCGCAAACTAAAAGCAGAAGCCGAAGCAAAAAAAGCGGAGAAACCCGAACCGAAAGTTCACTTAAAAGTAGTAGAACAGCCCAAAGTAAAAGTGGTAACGAATGATGAAAAGAAGGAGCTGCAAAAAATAAAAAGTCGCTTTGGCCAGTTGGAAACAAAATTGGCAGAGTTGAACGAAAACAAGACGGCGCTGGAAGCTGCCCTGGCCGATCCAACGATTTATGGAGATAAATCTAAATTTTTAATAGCCGAAGCCGAGTACAATAAAGCTGCAAAAGAATTAAAAGAGGCCAATGCAGAGTACGAAAAGATTTTTGAGAAGATGATGGAGATGGAGGGATAGAGAAAGATTAAAGGTAAAAGCCTGCCACTATAAAATGTAGGGGGTGAAAGGTTCGGAAAGAAAGCGAATTAGAAAAAGCGTTAGAATTTTTGATTTCGGATTTATGATCTATGATCTTTTAACCAAAATTTTTGACAGCTTCCTACTACTCCATTCTAAACAGATGATTTCAATATGAAAAAAATAGCAATCATAGGTGGCGGTAACCTGGGAACAGCGATGGCCCTAGGGCTTATCAAAAGTGAATTTTTGCCTGCTCAGTTTATCACAGTCACCAAGCGCAATACACTCACCCTGGCAGGTCTTGAATCCGTTGGAATAAATGTTTCGTCAGATAATGTGCAAGCGGTTAAAAACGCCGAAATAATTATCCTGGCCGTAAAACCTTTTCAAATAAAAGAAATACTTCAGGCCATTGCTCCGGCACTCTCGGCAGAACATACCGTTATTTCTGTTGTTACGGGTATCGAATTAAAGGAGATGCAGTCTGTGATTGAAAAAGAAATACCTCTTTTTAGGGCCATGCCAAACACGGCCATTGCCATCCAGGAAAGCATCACGTGCATCAGCAGCATCAACAGCAGCGAAGACCAAAAAAATTATGTAAACAATCTTTTCTCACAACTGGGAAAGATTGCACTCATAGACGAAAAACTTATGAATGCTGCCACGGTGCTCGGCGCCTGCGGCACAGCCTTCGCCATGCGCTACATCAGGGCAAATATACAAGGCGGTATTGAAATTGGTTTTGACGCAGCCACCGCCAGCCTCATAGCTGCGCAAACGGTAAAGGGTGCTGCAGAATTATTACTCACCACACACACCCACCCTGAGCAGGAAATAGACAAAGTAACCACGCCAAAGGGTTGCACCATTGCCGGGCTTAACGAAATGGAACACCAGGGTTTTAGTTCCTCGCTGATAAAAGGAATTGCAGCAAGCTTTGCTAAGATTGGGTGATTTTATCTTTTCCCTAAACAGGCATTTTTACCAACAAGCCACAACTAATTATTTTTGTTTGAGCAAATACCTGAAGCCAAGTGCGATATTGGAAAGTGGTGAGTTAAAGAATCCGGTATTGAGCCCTATATTTTGATTTTTACCGCTAGTACCAGCCTGACCCGCCTCCGTGTAAGAAACCTTTGAATAGCTGTAATTTACATTTAAGAAATTGGCTGAGGGACCTACGGTAATTAAAAACCTGTCTGTGAGCTGGTAGCTCATATTAGGCTCAACGGAGAAACCAATATTATATCCTTCTGATTCACCCCTGCTTGTGTTTTGAGTGTTTTTAATAACGGAACTTCCGTACCCCAAGCCAATAAAACCACCCAGGCCAACATATAATTTTTTTGCGATCTCTTTAAAATACGTTTTCCCAAAGGTTAAAGTCACTCCATTTGAATTGTTATCATTGGTATTGGTGGGCGTTGTTTGTTTAGTAGAACTGTAGTTGTAAAAAACAGCCACAGAATTGAGCACATTTTTCTTTTTAAATTTTCCTGCATTTACACTCCCGGAAAAATAGCGCCCTTTAGTGTCATAGTCAGGTAGACTGTAGGACTTATTATTACTGGAATTAAAACCTATGGTAGCTCCAACAACTTTTTGTCCGGGCTCGGTAAACTGTGCATGGGCCGCAACGCCGGCTGCCAAAAAAATGCTCGCAAATAAAATTGTCTTCATAGTAAGTAGTTGTTTTTGGTAATGAAATTTTATAAAGTACATAATAGTGTAACAACAGACAAGCTACCGGCAATATCTGCTGCTCGATTTATACCGTTAACTAAAAATTGTGAACCTTTAAAAATCCATTGACAAAAAGAGGAAGGAGTTTAAGCGGATAAAAATTAGTTTGAATTGCTAATCCAATATTTCGTAGCCGATGGGTTTGAATGCATAATTATTAGACATTTCTGCAGAGCAGGCCGTGAGACCTACAATGAGATCTATACGGGCTTGCACAATGATGAAATCGCCTGCTTTGCTTTTTGGTGGCAGCACGGCCACCTTGCCAGAGTCCGCTTCTACCGTTACGTGCATAAATACATTGAACGATACAGGAATATTGTCTGGCTTTATTCCGTAGGGCTCCAGTGCTTTGCAAAGATTTCCAAAACAACCCTGGTGTGGCTGTGTATGACCGTACATAATCCGGAAGGTATCGGCACTGCAAGGTGTAAGCAAAAAATCGTGCCGCCCTACCCTGTCCTCTACCATGTCGAACATAACATTGCTGCGGTTGGAATAAAACGGATGGCCTTTGGTAAGAAATATGGTTTCTGCATAATCAATCGTACGGCCCGAGGAAAGGTATTCGGCAGTATCATGTTGGTTATAACAGATAAGGTCAGCTACCTGCTCCCCTTCTAAGTCTGTAATTTTTAACCGCTGTCCTGCTTTTAAAATAAAGGCAGTGCCACTGCGTGGCTCAATAATATTATTTGTTTGCATGATTTATTTTTAAAGGGCATTGCAAGGGGCTGTCGTAATGTTTGCCGCTGTACTGGTAAGTCTCTGGTGAATTTCCATGATCGTTTAGCATGGGATTTACCGAGCCGGAAAAAATCAAGTCTTTTTTGCGAACTACCTGTTTCATCATGTCATATTTATTGGTTTCCTTCATTTCTTCAAACTGGGCGTGCGGATTAAAGACAAGCGTTGGATAAGCGAAACGCCTGGATGGTCTACTGCTAAAGGGATGCAGTCCCAAAATAAAAAAGGCCTCTTCTTTTAAACTAAAACTAAAATCAGCAGAAGCGGTATCGGCGGATACCCGGCTATCATAACGGAAGTGGGCGGCATCTAAATTTGAAATAGATTGCAAGCGTTGCCACAGGAGGGTTTCAAAAATGGCTTCGCTCATTTCTTCGGGACCCTCAAAAATAATAGCGGCACTGTGAAACAGGTTGCCAGCGTTGCGATAATAATCTGTAAAATCATACAGAAAATTAAGAATGCTTTCATCATCTGCCGGGCAGGCCATATTGCCGGCTACCATGCAATGTGCCTGGCTCTTGGCCATAGCAGCCTTAGCTCCAATGCAGGGAAAACTTTTATCGTTGATAAAGTCGAAGTATGCTTTTTTTATTTGCTGTTGTTGTGTAGGTAACATTCCATCAAAAATTACAATGGTGAAGTTTTTAGATTTACACGGCGGTTTCCCTGTCGAGTGCTTTCAATGTTTTAAAATGCTTTTTTGCATTTTTTAAAAACGCTCTTCCCCGGGAATAATTCCAATAGGGAATACCGTTGCGTTTGTTGGCGGCAGAAATATTGTACAATACTTTCCAATGATCTAACACTATTTTGTAAGCCTGCAGCAAAGTATTTCCATTACCATAAATATGATGCGGTTCTGCCCCACAACCATTGTATTCCAAAATTGAAAAATCTTTGCCTGCTTTCAAAGAATTGATAGAGGCACATTTAATATCGTAGCGGCCATAGTAAAAATCTTTAGTGTAATGACTCAGGGCATCAAATACTTTTAAAAGCGCTTCGTCTTTTTCATGTTCAAGACTTACGAGTTTGCCACCCCGGCTAAGGTTTAAGGCGTAGGATAAAATATAAGGTCTGCCTGATTCAATAACTTCATCCAGGTTATCTGCGTGTTTAGATTTTACTTCATCTAACCTAAAACTAGCCCTGTTATAGTTATCAATCAGCATCCGCAGCGTTGAGGTACCATCCCCCACCACCTGTAAAAATTCTTTTCTAATAAATCCTGTAATGGTTCCAGACGCCTGCCCGGGAAACCGGTAATAAAAAACGCTCACCTCCAGCGGATAATTTACAAGCTCCTGCATAATATAATCTGCAGGCATTTTTTGATGGTACTCTTTTAGTTCGTCGCTGTTGGCTATTTTACGAAACATAAAACCCATCATGCCGGCATCAGGTTTTACTGCAAATGGGTACTGCAGCTTGCTATCGCTCAGTTGCTTTTCTACCATTTCAAAAGGGCAGTTGTGGGCAACATACACGCTTGAAGGATAAGTGCCAGCCGGTAACTTCTCATACATTTCTCGTTTAGTTTCCCCTTCAAAGCCACCAAAGCTGAGGCTGGGGTTGGATGGGGTAAAAAACCACAGCGATCCCGCACGCATACAGTACCAGCCCCACACGGGTGCAATGGGAATGTACTTGGCAAGGTAGTGCCAGTTTTCCCAATGTGTTATTTTATATACTGTCTTCTTAAAATTCATGCAATGCTGA
>JBKJKD010000213.1:0-16900 GCA_046597635.1 Ferruginibacter sp.
ACAGAGAAGTTAAGCCCCTCATGGCCGATGGTACTGCACAACAATGTGGGAGAGTAGGTAGCCGCCATATTTATTTTTAAAACCCTTCAAGTTTACTCTTGAAGGGTTTTTTTATGCGGCATACCTCAAAGGAATGGATAACAGCCTGAGTATTTCCATAAATGAGAAGACCAATTGAAAAATAAGAGGTGTAAAGGACAGCATGATGACCATTCCATTATAAAGGGTGTAGCTAACTTAATTTTACGGAAATGATTGCCTTATCTATTTTATCTTATTTCTGAAATTGTCATGCGACTGTATCCTGATAATCTTCCCCGTTAAATCTCTTTCAAAGCGAAGTTCTTCGCCCAGACTATCCTCATCTTGCAGCACTCTTCTAAAAATATTTTTTGCAATGTATTTATACAACTGCATGCTCTTAGCCGGGCTTTCGCAAGGCACGCCAAAGGATGCCAGCTTTCCCTTCCATGGCATCAGCATGGTTTCGCCGCCCCAGGTATAATTGTCGTATGAGCCGCTATATTCCAGCAGGTTAATATTTTTGGTAGTTGTATCTGTGGCTTCGTTTGATTTGTAAAGTAATTCAAAGATAGCATCTGCGTACTTATCAGGATCTGTGCCTCCCGCATTGATCATTACAGCTGTGGCCATTTTAGCTTTGTTATTCATGAGCAGGCTCGATCTGTAACCCGGGCAGGAGCCACCATGGCCAACGTATGTCTTATCGTTTATTTTATCGACCACAAAACCCAGGCCCCAGGTGAGTTTACCATCCGGGTTCATCCATTGCACCCGCTGCATTTCTTTTAAGGTAGAGGTTCTAAGTAGTTCCTTCTGCCCACCGTTTAATACCCGGAATTGCCATGAGGCAAACCGGCCTAGGTCTATCACGGTAGAAGAATAGCCGGCTGCGGCATTGACGCCATTTGCCTGAAAGAACGGCATCATTTTTCGGCTGCCATCTCTATACAATGCACTATAGCCTGTTGACATTTTTCCTCTCCATAAATCTTTGGGCAAATAAGGATGGGTATTGTTAAGTTGCAGCGGTTGAAGAATATTTTTAGCTACATAATCTTCATATTCTATTTTGGCTACAGCGGTAACTGCCTCGCCCAGCAAACTCATGCCGAGGTTGGAGTATTGAAAAAGGGTAGAAGAAGGGTAGAGGGTTTGCTGATTGCCGAGCTTTTCGTTGAGTTCTTTTACGGTGGGAAAGTAAAATTCCGGGCCGCTCCAATAAGGGTAAGCTGCTTCCCGTGGAAGCCCCGAGGAATGTGTGAGTAAACTTCGAATGGTAATGGGTACTGTTTCGGTATACTGTTGTTTTAAATTATAACCTGGAAGTACGGCATTGATTGAGTCGTCCAGACGCAGTTTTCCCTGCTCCCATAATTGCATGATGGCTACAGAAGTAAATAGTTTAGAAATAGAGCAGATGCTAAAAATAGTCTCTGGTTGCATGGGTATTTTCTTTTCTACATCAGCCATGCCATAACCCCTGCTAAAGATCATATCCTGATCGTTCATAACGGATACTGCTATGCCCGGCAATTTGTCAAAGTCTCGCTGAGCCTGTAGCCACACATCAATTATGGCGAGCGCTTCCTTGTAGTCTGTTTTACTTTGGCTATGGGCCGAAAAGTTTAATAGCCATGCTGCCAGGACCAGAAATGTATATTTCATATTTACAATTTTGCTGTGTAAAATTTATTTTAAAACAAAGTAGTGTTTTTAGAATAAAATATTATCAAAATTAAAATTGGTTATTGGGCGCAGATGGCATCTTATTGTGCGTTGATATTTTGTTTTGCGCATCAACCTTTTCCATCGTTTCGCATTTGACTGGCGTGGTAAATACCCTCTTGAAGGTATGCGTTGAAACCAACGAAATGATAAGTTGCATTTTAAATTACAATAATTATGATGCGTTCACTTTTACTCCTTTTTGTCTTATCTATTACAATGCCGACCTATAGCCAAATTGCTTCGTACAACTGGTTTAGTTATGCATCGCCTTCGGCTGTGGCCTCCCGCAGCGTGAAAGACAACAATGACAATATTTATATTTTGTTGGAGGCAGGAACACTACCTATCACGATCAATAGTGTTACCTACACCTCTAGCACCCGCTTTATTGCGAAGTACAATAGCGCCGGCTCTATAGTTTGGTGCAAGCCACACCGAATTGATGCATTTAATTTATGCCTTACAGCAGATGGTTTGAATGTACTTGTCTGCGGAGAGTTTAATTCATATCCCAATGGGCTTGACATGGGGAATGGCTTTACTGTACCCTATACAGAATTTGAAGGTGGCATTGTGTACCAGCTTGACGGAAGCAATGGCAATACACAGTGGGTAAAAACATTTGATCCGCCGGCCGTGCCAGCTACTGCTATAAACATTCCTGGCAGCGATGCACGTATTACAGCTATAGATGCAACAGCAAATGGAATTTTTATTACGACTAATTATTTAACCAATAGTAAAATACGAAAACTTGATGCTGCTGGTAACCAGGTATGGGTTAGGCCCATTACCTACAACGGTAATGTCGCTACTTTCGAAAATAAAAATTTCAATAGTTATGCAGATGATAACGGAAATACATTTTTTTCTATAGTATCAGACAATGGTAATAGTACGTACATTTTAATTAACGGTGTGAGTTACCCTTGCAGTGCAGTAAACCGCACTTATTTTTCTCTGGATGCAAACGGTAATACCAACTGGTGCCGCAGCAATATTAACTTTCAAACAAATTCTTCGGCACAGGTTACCCGGGATGGATTTGTGTATGTGGGAGGATCCAACGTGTACCCAAATGCAACTGGTCTTTCTACCAATCCTTTTGTGCCGGGCTACTGCAGCAAAGGCTACAATGTGTTTAAAGCGGTTTTAAGAAACAGCCAGTATTTATGGGGGCAGTATGTATTCAATATTGATGGCTTGCATGTAGCGAACGATGGCAACACCTACATTTCTTTCTATGGCACAGGGGGCTTAAAAGTTGGCCTGGAGCATAAACTGTTTAAAATTGTGGGAACTCAAAATAGCCAGAATGTACTTCGCATCAATTCCCTTGGGGAAACAGACAGCGCATTTACCAGTTGCTATATGGGCAACTCAGGCAACATCATTCTGAAAAACTTTTTTAGAACTACACAGGGCAATTTCATTTATTCTTATAACAGAAATTACCAGGGCTTGCTGTTTAGCAACGGCCTGGTGACGAATGGCAATGCTACCAATACCAACTACCAATTTCTGGTAAGTGCCTCACCAGCTGCCATTCCACTTCCACATACCACTATCTGGACGGGCGCTGTTGATGGAAGTTGGTTCACGGCGGCTAACTGGACGAATGGAATACCTAATGATACGTCTTCCGTGGTGATCCCAACTGGGGCTACCAGCTATCCATCCGCAGATAATCAATTTTACAATTTCTCTACCAACAAGTGGGCTGCTTGCGGTACGCTGGTAGTAAATGCAAATGTAAATTACTACCTGGGTTATGGAGTGGTGATCAATGGGTCTCTTACGAACAATGGAAATATTACCTACAACTATTTTGAAGGTTTTGCGCCTCTCAACTTTATCGGCTTTGGTGCGTACAACTTCTTAGGCAACGGAAGCATAAATTATATAGGTGGCAATAACAGTTATTACGACTACAGTCGCAATGGCCGCAACAAGATTGTGATTAACTTAAATACTGCCACCAATAAATTGAATAGTTATTGCAATGCTGTGGATGCCCTGCAGGTGATAAGAGGCAATCTTGTCATTACAGATCCTGTGAACAACCGTCTTTATGTAAACAATGAAATTACATGGGGAGCATTGGGTACAGGAGGCAGCAATGCCCATGTAGCAGGCACTTTGATACAAAGAGTATTGCCCAATCAACCACTGCAACTGCAGGTGGGAAATGGAGTAACTGCACAGCCATTTACTGTGCAGTTTAATCAAACCAGCCGCATAGGATACCTTACCGCAAGCTTTAGCAACAGCAATACCGGTACCACGCCCAACCCGGCAACTTGCCTAGTGAATGGCCAGCCGATAGCCAGTATTTTAAATGCCGGCATATGGACCATTACGAGTGACACCAGTCTTGAAGCAGGCAACGGGTACACCGCCACTGCACGTTTAAAGGGTAGTACCAATGCTGCTTCGGCCGACAGGTATGCCTTGATAAAAAGAAGCAATACAGCAGGAGAATGGCAACCAGCGGGAACTTATCTACCTGCAAGAGATAGTGCAGGCTATAGTATTAGCAGCGCCACAAATATCTCAGGGTTTTCAGATTTTGCCATAGGGATTGCATCATCGGTGCTGCCCGTTAAGTTTACCAGCTTTACCGCAAAGCCCAACGGCATCAACGCCCTTTTGCATTGGACCACAGCCTCTGAAATAAACAACAGTGGTTTTTATGTGCAGCATAGCGCAGATGGATTGCAGTATAACAACATTGCTTTCATAAATGCCGGTACCACAGCTTTGGGTAAATACAGTTTCACCCACACTGCGGCGGCTCGTGGCCTTAATTATTATCGCCTGCAGCAGGTAGACTTAGATGGTACCAAAACCAACAGCGAAGTGAAGCTTGTAAAATTTGATTTGCTGCAACAGGAGATAACCGTTTTTCCTAACCCGGTACAATCGGCCCTAAATTTCAATAAACAGTTTGCCACGGGTACAACTATCAACATATTCAATAGTCTTGGGCAGCTGGTAGAAAAAAGCACTTTTAGCGGGAACCGCTTTGTACCCAAAAAATTGAAATCCGGAATTTATAAGTTAGAGATTGCTGAGTTAGCTACTGGCAAAAAGCATTTGTTATCGGTAAGGTTTTTATAGTATTTAGTTATTTCATCAGCTCATACAAAAAATGGGACCATGTTTCAAGCATAGTCCCATTTTTAATTGTGAAGAGGTTAAAGTATTTACTGAATCCCCTTTGTAAGGTTTAATTAACCGGCGATTCCAGTGCGGCGAGTTTATTGTCTTCATAGAATTTGTCTCTATGTTCTTTAAACTCTGAAAGGAGCGTACTCACTATCTCAATACCGGAATCTACTTCCCCATGTAAGTCGGGAAGATACTGTTCAAGTAACGGAACACCCAAGTTGATATTGTCTGCTTCTATCTGCGCTATTTTCTTTAAAACAGAAGTCTGGCTGTTATTTAGGTCTTCCAGCTCCCGGAGGATTTTATCCATTAAGTTTAATTGCTGCATTTTTTCCATAATAATCTATTTAGATGTGGTGTAAAACAAATACCATGCGGCAAAAGCCTGGCTGCTTTACATGTTTGGGATGGAAGCAAACATCGTAGCATACAATCCATAAAAAATATGACGGTCGCTCAGCATGGCTCAATCATGGCAATAGGAAACGGGCTTGCATTCTGGTGTATTTTTTGAACTGTGATAGCTACCTATAGTTAGGTATCATCATCAATTTATTAAACGCTCAATTATTTATTATGAAATCATCCCTTTATACCGTGGTATTTATGGTAGCCATGTTGTTGGCTGGTTCGGCTACAGCCCAGAAATATAGAACTGCAGCAGATACTTTTAAACTGAACAAGGAGTACCTGCAGGTAAGCCAGGACGTGGCAACTCTTACTTTTAAACTCAACGAGGCACAAAACGACTTGCCTAATATTGTAGCCAGGGCAGGCAGCGCCGAAAGTAAAGCGCAAAGTGCAGCGGAAAATAGCAGCAGCCGTGCCAGTGACGCAACAGACGGGGGTGTGAGCGATGCCCGCAAAGCAAAAAGAAGTGCAAGGAACGCTTACAAGAAAGCTAAGACATCCCAATCTGCAGACAACAATGTAAAAAGGCAGGAGCAAAAAATTGCACAGTTGGGTAAACAACTTGCCCGCAAACAAAAGCGCCTACAAGAATTGGAGCAAATGCGTACAGTAATATACAGTAGCATCATGCCTATACAGGGCTAATGGCCTGGAACGCTTTATTGGCAACTGGCTACAAAAAAATATGGGGCCAGGATAAAAATCCAGCCCCGCTTTAAAATCCAATATCCTATGAAAAACCGATGCGAATGTAGGAACAACATTTAACGCTTAAAAATATTTTAATAGCCCAAAAGGACTGATTTTTTATAGTATAATTTATAGCGTTACGGGGGAGAAATTTTTAGTCGTTATGTAGGAGTTTCTGCAGGTTTGTTTGGTTCCTTTCCTTCTCTAAGGGGTGGTAGCCAACAAATTATTTGTTAAATGCCACCGCCCTATTTTTCTTTTCCAATTTTTATTGGTCAATAGTTTCAAATTATGCTTTAGGAAATAATTTGAAACCCTATGAAAAAATTTCTGCTCATTATCGGTTTGCTATGGCTGGCACTCACCAGTTCAGCCACGGAGGAAAGACCCGCTTCCATGATTGCAAAAGAATTAATATTTCCCGTTTCTGGTAAATCCAATATTGGCAGTTACTGGGGCGATGCACGGGATGCTGGCGGAAGAAGGCATGAAGGCATTGACGTATTTGCAAGCAAAGGAACCCCCGTTGTGGCTGTAACAGATGGTTATGTGTTGGAAGTTACAGAAGACGGAATTGGTGGCAAAAGTGTAACCATTCAGTCTGACGATTATACGTGGAGATCTTATTATGCTCATCTGGATGCACAAAAAGTAAGCAAGGGGCAGCTGGTAAAAAAAGGACAATTAATAGGAACGGTCGGTAATACGGGCAACGCCAAAACTACGCCTCCTCACCTGCATTTTGGTATGTATGAATACAGGGGAGCAATAGACCCGCTGCCGTATGTAAAAACCTCTCCCAGGATTGCAGCACCAGTAAATGCGGGCACTGTAGTTTATAAAAATAATGGTCCGGCCAAACAGGAAACTGCTAAAAATACTCCCCGCAAGAAAAAAACAATTTCACCTGAAATAAAAAGTGTTATGATAAATGTCTTGTCTGGTATTTTTTCCAGAAAAATACGAAAGCTCTAGGGGGCAATGCCAGAGAAGCCGAATGCAATCAGCGCCAGCTATTTTGCATGTGTGTGATTGGGAGATGGAGCCGAACTTTTTAAGCGGCTAACGGGGTGTCTGTTTCTTTTCAGTTGATTACTGCACAGGTACATTCATCCTACCTGGCTAGAAAAGTCTTTTAAAAATTATTGCAATTTAGGATGCTGTGGTATTGTTTGTATTATTTCTTTGGCTTTTCATCTTCCGGCAAATCATCAATCATGGGTTTTATAGCGTTCATGAACGTAATCTTTTTGGCTGGATCAATTCTTTCATCAGTAAAAAGTTTTCCAATCAAACGCAACATTTCTGCCCTAGGACCCCCTTCTTCTTTCTCCTGGTATTCATTTGCACTCATAGCATTGAACTCTCTTACTGTGGCAATTATGAACACAAGAAAAAGTACAACAACTACGCTCGTTAAAACGATAATGTCTGTATTGTTTTCCATGATCTTTAATTATTTTTTTTCATGTTGAAAAAGATAAGGAGCCCCATGATGGTAGGAGGCCATAGCCCAATGAAAATCGCTCTATTGGGGTCTTTCAGTATTACATAATAATATTCTGATACAAAAATCAGGAGCACAACCATCACCACAATTAATATTTCGGAAGCCTTAAATTTCTTGAACATAGCGTAAATTTTTAATTTGAAATATTTTATCGTGACCCTTAACTTTCGTTGAATTTAATTTGCCGGAGGCTATTGTACATGTCATGCATGATTTGCATATGCGGGGCAGTGAGCACTGCCAAACCAAGAAAGAGGTATCCTACCATTGCATTGCTATTCATAAACATAAAACCGGTAAAGCCAAATAAAGCTATACCAGCAATGGCTATTACACTGTATAAAATGATATCTCTGGTAATGCTGTGTTGAGTATGAGAATTGTTTCTTTTTAGATACGTAACAATATTGTTCATCGATAGCACAGAGTGCCATACCACAAAGTAAAAGGTAAAACCGAGTAACATTGGCAGGTTGAAAAGTATGAACAAGATCACTGCAAAGCGAATTAAGAATTGGCCCTTATCATTCGCATCGCTATGGTTATTTTGCAGAAAATAGATAAACGTTGCGGTGAAGAACAGTATGCCGGAAACCGAGATTACATTATAGCGGTTTGCATCCAGCCAATTTATAAAAACTTCATTTTCCCTGCCTGCACTAAACATTTGAAACAAAGGCTTTACTTCTTCAAAATGATGCAGAAGAATAACGGATAGAATGAGGACCCCGTAAAAAATAACAAAAGCTTTGCCTGTTAGGGTATTGGTTTTAAACTGGTATAAATCTGTTTCTCCAAAATGGTAGGCTGCAAAAAGAATAAAAAGCAGGTTACCTGCCAGCGGAAAAAACCAAAGGATTCCAGCAAATGCAAATAGTCTTGAAACATAGACAGCCAGAAACCGGAACTTAGAAAAGGATTTTTTGTTGCTGTTCGCATTTTGGGTAGCTACAAGCAAATCTGCTGCGCCATGCGGAACACCTATGATAAGTATGCCTGTTATAAATATTATGAATTGTGTGCTGCTGCTAAAGGGTAAAATATATTCCTGGAACAACAACAATCCACATCCTGCTAATAATAAAGCAATCCTAAGCATACTATTTATTTTAGAGGATAAATTGTAAAGATAAGAAGTGCAATACCTGCTGGTACTGCACTTCTTACAATCATTTAAGCATTTGCTGTTGTTTTATCAGATTGTGCCAGTGCATAAATCACTAAGCCAAAACCGATTTTGTTGATGGCATCACCAATATTGTAAACAATATCCATAGATAGACCTTCAAAAACTCTTACGCCGAACAATCCGCCTGCGGTACCAGCGATATACCCAATAGGGTAAATAGCCCAACCAACTAAAACGAACCAGCCCAGGGTTCTTACTGCTGTTGCTACTGCTGGTCCTGCGTTACCTGCAAGTTTAGCTACTTCGCCAAACCATACAAGGTACACAATGTAGAAGTACGCCAAGCCGCTAATGAGTCCCCAGATCCAACTCTGCGTTTCAGTACCGTAGATGGCTTCACCGATGTAGCCTGTTACTAACATTACCAGAGATGCAAAAATGAGTTTCCACAACAGGCCAGCTTTTGCACCTGCTTTTTTGGTAATGAGGTAAAACTCTACGCACATAAGTGGCACTGTCAAAATCCAGTCTACATAACGGAAGAATACAGGAGACTCACCGGTGTCCAGATTGTAACCACGCATGTAATAATAGTGAACCGCCGCGATAAAAGTGATAAGGCCGGAAACCAAAACAGATGTCCGCCATTTTTGCGGCACATTGTTTAGTTCAAAGAAAAAGAAAACACTCGCAGCCATCATGGCCATAGTGCCTACGAAAAATGTGAACGCAACGTAGTTGTCATTCGGAATTGGGAGTACCCCCAGTAGTGTTTGGTGCATATGTATATGGTTTAGGTTACAAAAGAATAGCTGCAGTTTACAGCCGGCAATTTCTGATTGGTTTGTTCAAAGATTTATTGTGGAGTTTAAACATCTGCAATGTTAAAAAGTTTTAAAAATTTTAAGATTATTTCAAAATGGCCGGTATTTATTTGCACATTTTGGGCATTTATGCCTTTTTGTTGAACTATGAAAACCAATCCATCTTTTAATAATAAACATTTCGATAAATCCCGCGAACAATAAATTTCTAGCATGAGTACAAAGAACTTTCCTTGTTGAGTAAATTGGCCTCTTTCGGCTTAATTATTTAACAAAAACTAAAAACTTGTAAATGCACACGCCTTATTATTTTCAACTCTTTGGTTTAAGAAAAAGTGTAGAGGGTAGGGAAGCTTACCTGAACTTTTCTCCGGCATTCGTCTCCAGGTTCTGTAATGATAGGGTGCTAAATTAGAAGAGGCAGTTAAGTAGTTTGTAGCTACTGAAAATTCTTTCTAATGCTAGTGCATGAGATACCAAATAAGGGCTGCTTCCTGACAGGGGTTGGTTGCAACAATTTAAAGGTAATGATGTTTGGCAAGTAACAAAATGAACAGTTTAGTTTCAGTTGATGAGTCAAATATAGCGTAATGAAACTATTTTACCCAGCAAATTTTCTAAGATGGCTTGCACATCGATATGGATGTTGGTTGCAAATAGGAATCTAAATGGTTTAATTGAGAAATCTTTTTGTGGCACTGGCGGCTTCAACCATAAAAACTAATTAGGTTTAAAAAGTTATTGAGGTAAATCCTGGCACTTAAATTTAAAATTTAACCCCATATGCCATCAAATATATTTTTATCAGCTCGTTGGGAATATCTTGCCATGTTTAATTATGAGGTAGATCCGGCTATACTTGAGCCACATTTACCGCCCTACACAGAACTGGATTTGTTTAACGGAAAGGCCATCGTAAGTGTAGTAGGTTTCTTGTTTAACAACACTAAGGTGATGGGTATTAAATGGCCTGGCTTTATAAATTTTGAAGAAGTAAACCTTCGTTACTACATCAAATATTTTGATGGTAAAACTTGGCAAAGAGGTGTTGGTTTTATTTCGGAGATAGTACCCCAATTTTTAGTAGCTGGTATGGCTAATCTTTTTTACAACGAACATTACAGCACCGCCAGGATGGGCCATAGCATCAGTGAGGCTAACGGACAAGTGGAAGTAGAATATAAATGGCAAAAGAGGGGCCGACAGTGGAACTCTATGAAGATTACTGCCGGTGCAAACCTGCAGGATATAGTGCCTGGCTCTGAGGAGGAATTTATTTTTGAACATTACTATGGATATAATAAGCTGAACAGCGGCACTACTATCGAGTACAGTTTGGAGCACCCACGCTGGCAGGTCTATCGGGTGAGCGCCTACCTGCTTGACTGTGATGTTGAAAATCTTTATGGTGCAGCCTTTGTTCCTTTTATTGAAAATGTAAAACCGGTTTCGGTATTTATGGCTAAAGGTTCAGATGTGATGGTAAAGATGCCCAAGAAAATTTCTAAGTAGTCAACAAGCATTTTTAAAATAAGTACAAAAACCTCCTGTCTTTGTTATATTTTTTGGACCCGACAAAAAATATTTAAATCATTTATGGTCCGTTAAAATTGCGCAAAAATTGCAACGGCATTTCCCACAGGCTATCACTGGTAAATAAAAATAAAGATGCTAAATCTATGCTTACTTTTAAGGTAGCGAATACAACTTTTCCCTTTGCTAATTTTTAAATTGCTGCCAAAAAAGTTAACTCAAAAGTTGTTCCCTCGCCAGGAGTGCTGCTTACTGTAATATTTCCGTTATGA
Organism: Ferruginibacter sp.; assembly: GCA_046597635.1. Classification (GTDB taxonomy): domain Bacteria; phylum Bacteroidota; class Bacteroidia; order Chitinophagales; family Chitinophagaceae; genus Ferruginibacter. Next base: position 11,293 of record JBKJKD010000213.1, read on the forward strand.
GCATCCATTATATTTTTGCAGATCGTAAGCCCAATGCCTGTGCCTGCATAAGAGGCTTTAGAATGTAACCTTTGAAAAGCCTCAAATATTGTTGGAAAGTAAGCTGCTTCTATTCCTATCCCATTGTCGCTGATTGTTATGATTACCTGGTCAGCCTCCTGTCTTCCGGTGATTTGTATGACCGGTTTGCCAGAATTAAATTTTAAGGCATTACTTAAAAGATTTAAAAAAAGCTGGGTGAGGTATACATCGTTTCCCAACACTTTAGGTAAGGCAGCATAATTAATGACAGCTTGTTTCTCGGTAATCTTTACTTCCAGGTCAGCAATGGCCCGTTCTAACGAGCGTTGAGGATCTAAGGGTGTTAGTGTTATTTCTTGTGGTATAGATGATAGCATAAGTATGTCCTCAATGAGCAACTTCATACGTGCAGCAGCATCTGTGATCTTATCAATTTGCAGTAAGGCACTTGCTTCAAATTTGCCCTTGTTTTCTGCTTTCAGCATTTCTCCATAAGTTGATATTTTTCTCAATGGCTCTTGCAAATCGTGGGAGGCCATAGAAGCGAAGCCTGCTAACCTTTGATTGGCGTTTTCAAGTTGTTGCTCTGCTGCAATTCTTCTTATAATTTCCTGCTCCAATTCCAGGCTGGTTTTTTGTGAAAAAGCAGCTGGGAGAATTTTAATCAAATGGTAAACCGTGAGTATGCTCACCATTGCGGTGGCAAATCTTACAAGCGCATTTAACCGGTACATGGGTATCCAAAACATGATGGCATCGAGGAAATGAGTGGTTCCGCACAAAACGATAAAGGCTGCAAAATAGAGATATGTTTTGTTGAATTTGAGGGCATCCTTTTTTTTAGACAGGTAATTAATAATAATAACCGGAATGGTGAAATACGAAAGCCAGATTAGAAGGTCGCTGGCAATGTAGAGCCAGCCGTGAAAATCTGACCACTTGCCACAATGCCACCTGGGTGGCCAGTAGGCCGTGCTAAACAACCCAAAAAAAAAGTCTTTGACCTGTTCCATCATATCATTAAGTTTTTATGTGATTGATAGGTATGCTTCAGTGGAAAAATCTGCAGAGAGAATTTGTTGGAGTTTTTTGCGGAGCACTTGTAAATCATTGGGCTTTGTAATAAAAAATCTTGCACCAAGTTCCTTTGCCAGTTCTTTGTCCTGCAAGAGATTCGAGGTGCTAAAAATTCCAACCGGTATATCTTTTAGCTTTTCCTCTTTTTTTATGTGCACCAGAAAATCCAGGCCATTCATAATGGGCATATTCAAGTCAAGAAAAATAATGTCGGGTAAAGCGCCGGTTGTTCTTAACTCCTGTAAGGCCATCTTGCCGTTCACGGCTATTTCGCAATGCAGGGTGGGGTGTATAGTTAGCAGGGCTGCTTTAAAAAAAACATGGTCATCTTCGTCATCATCAATTAAGAATATTTTGTTCATGCAGTAGGAATGTAAATAAAAAATGTTGAACCATTGCCTGGCCTGCCTTCTGCCACAATAAAACCATTGTGGTTGGTCATAATTCTTTTTACGATAGCTAAGCCAATACCTGTGCCGGAGTATTCGCTTCTGCCATGCAACCGCTGAAAGAGTTCAAAAATTTTGGTTACATATTCTTTTTCAAAGCCTATGCCATTGTCTTCGATTTTTATTTGATGATATTCTTTTTGATTGTTTGCTAAAGGGTTTTCTATTTCATTTCCTTTTGCAACAGTGGCGGTAATTTTAATATAGGGGTTCACTTGCGGACGGCTGTATTTAATTGCATTGTCTATAAGGTTTGTAAACAACTGGCAAAACTGAATCTGCGAAGCCATAATGGTTGGGAGGTTGTCGTATGCTATCACCGCTTTTTTTTCAAGAATACTAAATTGAAGATTATCCTTGCATTCCTCTACGATGCTATTCAAATTACATGCTGTAAAAATTAATTCCGTTTCGGATGTGCGGGAAAAATCTAACAGGGATACAATCAAATTTTGCATACGTTCGCCTGCTGCAATAATGCGGTTAAAATAATCCTGTGTTTTACCTTCAAATGTTTGAGCTTGTAAGATGAGCTTACTAAATGCCTGTATTTTGCGCAAAGGTTCCTGTAAATCGTGGCTGGCTACATAGCTGAATGAGGTGAGTTCTGCATTCGTAAGTTCGAGCTCAATATTTTTTGTCCTCAATTCTTCTGCTGCCTCCACATCTTTACTAATGTCCTGCACGGTACCTATAAGAATGCGCTTTTCCGCATCTCCCGTAAAACTCCCACTGGACCGAAAGTGTTTTACTTTTCCTGTTTTACTTACAATCCGGTAAGGCGTTTCTACCAACACACCCGTTTGCATGGTCTCTTCTCCATTTTTGCTAACCTGCTCCAAATCGTCGGGGTGAATAAAAGAAAGAAACTTTTCAAAACTAGGTTCAAATTCGTTTGGCTCGCAATCTAACAGCCTAAAAAGATTATCAGAATATTCCAATACACCCGTTGTGAAATTCCACTTGTAACTTCCAAAGTTTGCAATTCTTTCTGCAGCCTCGAAGGTTTGATTTTGTATTTGTACTAACTCCTTTGCAGCTTCAATCTCTTTTTGTCGCATGATTATATTGGTCACATCATTTGCCATAGCCACAGCTGCATAAACATTTCCTTCTTTATCTTTTAAGGGATTAATATAGTTTTCAATATAGCGGCCCGTTATAGATGACTGGTAGGGTTCATTATAAATATTATGTCCTTCCAGTGCACTTTTAAGTTGTGACTCTTCCCTGCTGCCGTTTGATTGCGGCATTAATTCTAACAAGGTCTTGCCAATAACATCCTCCCTTTTTTGGCCCATCAAAATTTCTGTTGCTTTGTTTATGGTAATAATCTTGAGATCTTTTCCATACACTGCAATATATTCTTTGCTGGTTTCCAAAATAGTTTCTACAAAATTCTTTCGTTCTTCCAACTCGGTAGTTCTTTCATTCACCAGCTTTTCCAATTCCTGTGAAAAGGCTTTCTGCTCCTCAATTTCCGTATTGGTACCTATCCATCCAATAATGTTTCCCTGGCTATCTTTTTGAGCAATGCTATGACACAAATGCCACCGCCAAGCTCCATCGTGCCGGCGAATGCGTTTTTCGATTCTGAAATCTTCCCCTGTTTCAAAACTGTAGTTCCATTTTTGTAATTCTTTTTCGAGGTCCTCCGGAAAGATAATGTCATGCCAGCCATCATCTCTTAATTGTTCAAAAGATAATCCTGTGTAATCAATGAAATGTTTATTAAAAAAAGATCTTTTTCCATTCGGTGTAGCGGTCCATACCATGTGCGGTATGGATTCGGAGAGCGTTCTGAATTTGGTTTCGCTTTCTGTGAGCAACTGGCGTGCAACCATTTCTGTTGTTACATCCTGTAGGGTTCCATTAAAGCGATAGGCAATGCCTTCTTTATTAAAAGATGCCTGCCCTTTGGCCCGCACAATCCTTTCATTTTTGGTTTGCGGATGAACTATGGTATAAATGCAATCGTAATGCCCGCCAGAAGAAAACTGCAAAGCCGTTTGGATAGCAGCTGTCACTCTGTCTTTGTCCTTATCTGCAATTACATCCAACCCTATCGCAAGGTCAATCTCTTCCTCTGGCTTTAGCCCAAACCAATCTTTTAGGCGGCTGTTCCCTTTAAATTTATTGGTGGCTGGGTTTAAATCCCAGGTGCCCAATTCAGTAGCTTCAATGGCAAATTGTAGTTCCTGTTCACTTTCTTTAAGTGCTCTCACGGCTTTTACTTTCTCGGTAGTTTCAATTACCGTGACCAGTACACCACCTACTTCACCATCTTCCAGCCGGATAGGACTGTAAGAGAAATCGAAAACACATTCTTCTAAATATCCATTCCTGCCTAATTGTAAAATAAAGTCGGGAAAGCCTACCGGTATGCCCTCCATTACTCCATCAAACATTGGCCCGATGGTGGGCCATATTTCTGCAAAAGTTTGGCGTGTACTGAGGCCCAGAGCCTGCGGATGTTTGGTGGTGCCGAGTATGGGGCGATACCCATCGTTGTACAGTTGAATGTAATCATTGCCCCAGGCTATGTACATACCAAAGGGACAGTCGAGCATAATGCGTACTGCAATGCGCAAAGATTGGGGCCATTCATCAGGACTGCCTAAAGCAGTTGTTGACCAGTCAAAAGAACGAATAAGCGCTCCCATTTGGCCACCGCCATTTAAAAAAGGCAATATTTTTTTTTCTTTTTTTTCCATGATTAACTCCTCAATACCGTAATACTTGAGGAAGGTTTTCTACTTGTAATAGTGTAGTCTGAGACTACAGACCTCATTTAATTTGAAAATTAAACAAATTTGATTCCTTTTTATTATTCGTTAAAAATAATTGTTTTAAAGTTTCTATCAGCTCAGTGTGGTGGTACAATGAAAAGTCTAAAATTCTTTTACTTCCCCGCAGGTAGTATTGACGATACTTTGAATGGCTGTGCGCAATTAAAAAAAAGTGGCCCGGGTAAAATAACATCGAACGCATTATCCTAAATTGACCCCATGGCCTTATTTTTGACCAGACATTCGTTTTATCTTGTTTTTAGTTGTTGACAAATACCACATAGCAAACCAATTTTAACATGACAGCATCTCAGTTACCACATGTTTTGTTAGATCAAAGCAAGGATCTTTTTTGGATGATTGACCCTGACTTTCGTTTGATTTATGCCAATAAATCTTACCTCAATCTCATGAAAAATATGACCGGGGTGGATAAGGAATTGAACGAATCTGTTTTGGTGGAAGGTTTTGGCGAGGGTTATATTGAAAAATGGAAAGCTTATTATACAAGGGCACTTACCGGCGATTCTTTCGAAATAGAAGAACATTTTTATAATACCCAATTAAATGAAATTCAGTACAGCCAGGTTACTTTTGAGCCTCTGCTTAGCGGCGATAGTAAATTGTTTGCGGTTGCTTGTCAAACAAAAGATATTACCCAGATAGTTAAGCAAAGATCTGATGCAGACCAATTGATGAACGCCAGTCTGGATGTGTTTTGTACCATCAACGAACAGGGCAATTTTGTGTATGTGAGTGCTGCCGCTTTACATCATTGGGGCTACTCACCCGAGGAGTTAATTGGCAAAGCTTACGTGGATTTTATTGTAGAAGCAGATCTACCCAAAACTACCGAAGCAGCAGCCGCTATTCTTAGTGGGCAGGATACTAAATCTTTCGTTAATCGTTACAAACATAAAAATGGAGGCATTGCTTACAATTCATGGTCGGTAAGGTGGGATGCTACCGCCAAACTGTTGTATTGTGTAGCCAGAGATGGTAAGGAAATGATTGAACAGGAGGAAAAAATTCAGCAAAGCGAACAACGGTTTAAAGCATTGGTGCAAGAAGGGGCTGATATGATCAGTATCATTGACGCCAATGGAAAATACAGTTACACAAGTCCTACCACCACTGCAATCCTTGGTATTACGCCAGAAGAATTTCAGGGTAATACCATTTTTGACTTTATTCATCCCGATGATATTGAAAGAGCTGCCAGTTACATGCAGCAAATAAGTACCAAAAGCAAGGTATTTGTTCAGCCTTTTC
>JBKJKD010000195.1:0-7411 GCA_046597635.1 Ferruginibacter sp.
CGAACACCCAACAACTACGGCTATGCCACGCTTACTTATACTCCTACAAAAAAATGGAACATCAGTGCAAACGCAGTATACACCGGCAGCATGGTGCTCGCACATTTTGCCGGAGAAGGTACCGGGCAAACCGTAGCTGAATACTACAAAACTCAATCCTTTATGGATGTTGGTTTGAGGATCAGCCATACGTTCAACTTAAAAAAAATGAAAACTGGTATGGAAGTTTTCTCTGGTATGAAAAATATATTTGATGCTTATCAGAAAAATTTTGACACTGGCAAAAACAGGGACAGCAACTTTACTTATGGACCCGCTATGCCGAGAACTATTTTTCTGGGTCTGCGTCTTAAATCTCTTTAAAATGTTACGGCCTTTTAAACAAATAATTTTGAGGCTGCTGATGGTATGCTGCGCACTGCTGCTCAATGAGCCTAATGTTTCTGCACAATCTTCCGGCGAAATAAAATGGCTTAGCTTTTCGCAACTCAACGATTCACTGCAAGTAAATCCGAAAAAAGTATTTGTAAATTTTTATGCCGATTGGTGTGTGTACTGTAAGGAAATGGATCGTACCAGCTTTGCAAATGAAAAAGTAATATCAGTTTTAAACCAGCATTATTATGCTGTAAAAATGAATATTGAAAGTAGGGATACCGTTCTTTTCGGCGATCAAATTTTCGTAAACAGGCGTCCAAAAAAAGTAAATCCTGTTCATGAAATTGCACTGCTGATGGCTGGCAGAAAGAACAGGGCTTTTTCGCTGCCAGCCTTTGTTGTGTTAAACAATGAGTTTGTAGCTACTGCCAGGTATTTTCAATTTTTAGACGCCAGTAGTTTGGTTGCTATATTAACAAATCAGGAAAAGTCTCTTGAGCAAGGCCATTGATTTTAATTGCGGGGTGGGGAGTTGAAGAAAATTCTACAGTTTGTTAAAATCCTTATTTCATCGCCTCTAAAGCCGCTTTAATTTTTTCAAAAACTTCTTCATCATTCATTGGCTTGGGCACAAACTTTTCTCCAATGATGTTTTCATACAATTCTATGTAGCGGTTGCTGATTGTTTGAATCCACTCTGGCGACATTGCCGGAACAGTTTGCCCTTCTTTACCCATAAAATTATTGGCAATGAGCCATTCCCGAACAAACTCTTTGCTAAGTTGTTTTTGTTTTTCTCCCTGCCTTTGTCTTTCGTCAAAGCCTTCGGCGTAAAAATAACGGGAAGAATCAGGGGTGTGTATTTCATCCATCAAAATTATCTCCTCAGCAATTTTTCCAAATTCATATTTGGTATCTACCAAGATCAATCCTCTGCGGGCGGCAATTTCTTTGCCACGCTCAAAAAGTTGCAACGCATATTTTTCTAAAATTTTCCACTCGGTTGCAGTCGCCAATCCCTGGTTGATGATTTCTTCTTTGCTGATATCTTCGTCGTGGCCCTCAGATGCTTTGGTGCTGGGTGTAATGATAGGGCTGGGGAAGTAGTCATTTTCTTTTAAGCCTTCGGGTAGGGCAACACCGCAAAGCATGCGGCCGCCCGCCTGATAGGTACGCCATGCATGGCCTGTGAGGTTTCCTCTTACCACCATTTCAATTTTAAAAGGCTCGCAACGCTTGCCAATACTGACTACAGGAGCCGGTGTTGCTAACAACCAATGGGGGCAAATATCTGCACAGGCGGCAAGCATGTAAGCAGCAATTTCATTTAATACTTGTCCTTTGTATGGAATAGGCGAGGGGAGAATAACGTCAAAGGCAGAGATGCGGTCGCTGGCTATCATTACCAGTAAGTCTGCGCCAATAGAGTAAACATCCCGAACCTTGCCGCTGTAAAAATTTGTTTGCGATGGAAACTGGTGTATAGGCATTTTGCAAAAGTAGGGTGTGCCCCCCACATTCGTTTTGCAGATTCGTAAAATTTAAAAACCCACCGTTTTAAAATAAAATTTTTATAGCTGATAACTATCCTTATTTTGCCGGATATTTACCTTAACCAAAATAATGCTATATGAGAAAAATCACGAGCTATTTGGTTGCGTTTTTGATTGCAAACATTTTTTCAACTAGTGTTTTTGCCCAAAATGTAACCATCAGCGGTAATGTAAAAAACAGTACAACACAAGAAAATTCTTCGGCTGTTTCCGTTACCATCAAAGGTTCCGACGTGGGAACCTTTACCGACGACAAAGGAAATTTTTCCATCACAACCAAAAGTCTACCCGTTACGCTGGTGTTTACTTCTATTGGTTACGAACCGCAGGAAGTAGCAGTAAACAGTGCTACCGATAGGGTAAAAATATCGTTTGTGCCCACCAATGCCCTGGGTCAGGAAGTAATTGTTTCGGCCTCGAGGGTTCCGGAAAAAATTCTGGAGTCTCCGGTATCTATCGAACGGGTGAGTGCTGCTGCTTTGCGCAATGCTCCTTCTGCAAACTTTTACGATGTGGTAACTACCTTGAAGGGTGTGGATGTTACAACCTCTTCTTTAACTTTTAAAAGCCCTACAACCCGTGGTTTCGGCGGTAGTGGCAACGTACGTTTCAACCAGTTGGTTGATGGTATGGACAACCAGGCACCTGGATTAAACTTCTCTGTGGGTGCGATTATTGGTTTAAACGAGCTAGATATTGACAATATAGAATTGCTCTCTGGCGCCTCCTCTGCGCTTTATGGTCCGGGTGGTATGAATGGTACTATGTTGATGACCAGTAAAAACCCTTTTAAATACCAGGGTATATCATTCGTGGTTAAAACTGGTGTAATGCACACCGACAAGAGAGAGCGTCCTACTTCTCCCTATTACAGCTGGGCATTAAGATGGGCTAAAAAAGTTTCTGATAAATTTGCTTTTAAAATTACTTCAGAAGTGTTGCAGGCCAAGGACTGGATCGGTATTGATTATAGAAACTTTGACAGATCTAATGGTGTGATGGTGCCAGGTAACAGGCAAACTGACCCTAACTACGACGGTGTGAACGTATACGGTGACGAGACTACTGCCGATATTCGTCCTGTGTTGCAAGGTGTTGCTAATGCTGCACCATTCCTTGCGCCGTATATATCTCAATTTTTGGCAAACCCTATTAGGGTTTCCCGCACTGGTTATACCGAGCAGGAACTGATTAACCCAAACACGGTGAATTTTAAATTAGGAGGCTCTTTACATTATAAGTTAAGTAACAATACCGAAGCAATTGTAGCTGGGTATTGGGGCACTGGTAACACTATTTACACAGGTGCTTCCAGGTACTCTATCAAGGACTTTAAAATGGGCCAATACAAAGTGGAGTTGCTCAGCAAAAACTGGATGCTGCGTGGTTATACTACCCAGGAAAATGCAGGACAGTCTTTCAACCTTGCTGCTACTACCCAGAACTTCAACGAAAGTTGGAAGCCTAGCCCGGGAGCTACAGGCTGGTATGCTCAATACGGACAGGCGTTTCTTGCAGGTAAACTTGCAGGACAGTCTGATTTAGATGCGCACAAAGCCGCAAGAGCATCAGCTGATATAGGCAGACCTGCCATCGGAAGTGCTGCGTTTAATGCAGGGTATGAAAAGTTTCGGAAAATACCTGCACCAAAAGGTGGTGGCTTGTTAGACAGAACAGATTTATACAGTGTTGAAGGAAGTTATAATTTAAGTGAGTACACGAAATCTTTTGCCGACATTTTAATTGGTGCGAACTTTAGAAAATATTCCTTGAACTCTCAGGGTACGTTGTTTGCTGATTCTCTAGGTCCCATTGGCATCAAAGAGTTTGGTGCGTTTGTGCAGGCTTCGAGGGACATCACCGACAAATTAAAGTTGAGTGCGTCAGGTAGGTTTGATAAAAACGAAAACTTCGAAGGCCGTGTTACTCCAAGAATAACAGCCTTGTATAAGGTTGCGGAAAACAATAACATCCGTTTATCTTATCAAACGGCTTACCGTTTCCCATCTACTCAGCAGCAGTGGATCAATCTTGACCTGGTTTCGTATAAATTAATAGGCGGCAACAAAGACTTTATTGATCACTATAACTTTGATACTAATCCTGCTTACTTGAGAGATCAATTGAAGAATGGCCAGCAAGTGAAATACGAATTCCCGGCTCAAAAGCCAGAGGCTTTGTCTTCATTTGAGTTAGGTTACAAAGGTTTGCTGATGGATTCTAAACTGCTGATTGACATGTATGGCTACTATGGTAACTACACCAACTTTACAGGTCGAGTAGTAGTTGCTCAATCCAAGTCTGGTAGTGCAATTGCACAGGCCGACGCAGACACAGGGCAAATCTATTCAGTTCCAATCAACTCTCCAGGTAAAATCAAAACCTACGGTTTTGGGATTGGAATGGACTACAGGTTGCCAGCAAATTTTACGTTGAGTTTGAACCTTGCTTCAGACAATTTAACAGATGTGCCTACAGGATTGATCGCATCTTTTAACTCCCCACAATATAAATTGAACGCATCCATCGGTAACAGTGGTTTTGGAAAAGCAAAACGCCTGGGCTTTAACGTAGCGTACAGATGGCAAGATGCGTTTTTCTTCCAGAGTGACCTGGCTAACGGAAACTTACCATCTGTGCAAACAGTAGATGCGCAGATCAGTTTTAAATTACCAAGTACTAAATCAATTCTTAAACTGGGTGCTAACAATCTTTTGAACCAATACTATTACAATGCCATTGGCAACTCTTATGTAGGCGGACTGTATTATGTTAGTTTTGGTTACAATATTTACTAATCCTCAGCCAGTATTTTTAAAATAAAATTTTTTAAGATGAACTCATTTATGAATAAATATAAAAATGGTGGTCTGCTGATAGCAGTTGCCCTTATGGGTTTAACAGCCTGTAACAAAGAAGTGGAGCAGATTGGTCCTGCACCTGTGCCGCCGGTTATTTCCAGCGCCAGGGCTTTGGGTGACACGCTTAAATTTGGTGTAGAAGACAGCCTGTTTTACAAAATGATTGTACGAGGCGGACAACTGAATTTGCTGAATGATAAAACGAAAACTTTTACTTTGTTTTCTCCCAACAATGCAGCCGTAAGGCAGTTTATTAGTGGTGCAAGTGGAGGATTGATACCGCCTAGTGGAGCACCAGAAGCAGTGTATGTTGGCTTCATCAACTCGTCGTTACCAGCAACTAGTGCTGCAGGTATTGTTCAATATCATATATTACCACAAACCGTTACGGCCGCAGCCATTTCCACAACCTTTCCTAACTTTCCTTACCCAACTTTCTTAAATCCAAATCCGGCCGCAAGTGCTTTTTTGAGGTTTGACGCTTATATCAGCAGAAGAACGAATGGAGCATGGGTAAATAATATTCCTATTATTGTTTCTGATCGTTTGGCGGGTAATGGGGTAATACATAGCATTGCTGCTGTGTCTGTACCTCCAAGTATACTTTTGTTGGACAGAATTAATAGCGATGCTGGTCTTACTTATCTCAAAGCTGCCATTCAGCGTGCAGATAGTGGTGCAGCTCCAGGAGCCTCTTTACAATTTTTGTTGGGCACCCAATCTATAGCACCGGGCTTGAATCTTACTTTGCTTGCACCTACAGATGCTGCCTTTATCGCTGCATTAACTGTACAGGCAACGCCAGTCGTATATTTTCAAATTTATCAACAGGCATATGCTGCTGCCATTGGCGGTGGCGCAACCCCTGCAGAGGCGGCAGTAATTGCTACCAATGCTGCAACTACTAACACGCCTGCACAAACGGCGTTATTGGTAGGGTCGCCTACGGTGTTTCAAAATCCAGCTTTGTTTCCTTTCTTAACGGCAACTGCTGTTAAGGGAATTCTGGCTTACCATCTGCTTTTTGGTCAGCGGGTATTTTCGCCTAATTTACCTTCCACAGCTACTGCTGTTCGCACATTTTTAAATACGGTGGTTCCTACCCATCCAGGTATAACGGTTTCAGCAACGTTTACGGGGCCATTTGTTTCAGCTGCTACGGTTAAAGGAGTGGGTAATGCAACTGCCGCTAATATTTTGATCAACCCTTTCCCAGGCGGAAGCAGCGATCAGCATTACGTAAATGGTGTGTTGCATAAAATTGACCAGTTACTTTCTCCTCAATAAGTTTTGAACTGACTGATACTAAAACAGGCTTCCTCTTGGAAGCCTGTTTTTATTTTAACGGATGCGTTGTTTTTAAACGTTGAACCTAAAATGCATCACATCACCATCTTTGACGAGGTACTCTTTTCCCTCAATTCTCAGGCGGCCATTGTCTCTGCATGCTGCTTCTGAGCCGTAACTCACAAAATCTTCGTAGGCTATTACTTCTGCCTTGATAAAACCTTTTTCAAAATCAGTATGAATAACACTTGCAGCCTGCGGTGCCTTCCAACCGTTGTGAATCGTCCAGGCTCTCACTTCCTGTACACCTGCGGTGAAGTAAGTAGTAAGGTTGAGTAATTTATAAGTGCTGTGAATCAAACGGTCAAGAGCAGGCTCGGTCATTTTATATTCTTCCATAAACATGGCCTTATCCTCCGGGCTTTCCAGTTCTGCTATTTGTGCTTCAATTGCATTGGTCATAATGATCACCTCATTGCCTTCATGCTTCACTGCTTCTATTAAAGCATCTGAAAATTTATTGCCAGTGTGCATGCTGGCCTCGTCTACATTGGCTACATACAAAACGGGTTTATCGGTGAGCAAAAAAAGATCAGCTACCGCAGCTTTTTCTTCTTTGGTTAAACCCAGACTAATAATATTTTTTCCTTTTTCCAGATGTTCTTTGCACCTTACAAGAATCTCATATTCTGCTTTCAATTTTGCATCGCCGGTTTTAGATAATTTTTCGCTACGGCTGGCTTTTTTATCAATGCTTTCGAGGTCCTTTAACTGCAGTTCGGTTTCAATAATTTCCTTATCGCCAATTGGGTTAATGGGGCCTTCATCCCTTAAAATATTTTCATCTTCAAAACAGCGAATCACTTGTATAATGGCATCTACTTCCCTGATATTGGCCAGGAATTTATTGCCAAGGCCTTCGCCTTTGCTGGCTCCTCTCACCAACCCTGCAATGTCAACAATTTCAATCTGTGTGGGTACTACACGCTCAGGCTTTACCAATTCTTCCAGTTTATTAAGACGGGGGTCGGGTACATTCACGAGGCCGGTATTGGGCTCAATGGTGCAAAATCGATAGTTGCTTGCCTGCGCCTTGGCGCTGTTACTCACTGCATTAAAAAGAGTAGATTTTCCTACATTGGGTAATCCCACGATGCCTGCTTGAAGAGCCATATTTTGGTGTATGATTTAAGATGTATGATTTAAGATGTCAGATGTCAGATGTCAGATGTCAGATGCCAGATGTCAGATGTCAGATGTCAGATGTCAGATGTCAGATGTCAGATGTCAGATGTCAGATGTCAGATGTCAGATGTCAGATGTCAGATGTCA
>JBKJKD010000259.1:0-3980 GCA_046597635.1 Ferruginibacter sp.
CGTATTATTCGTTTGGGTTCCGGCACGGTCTGCACAGCTGTATTTGCCAATCCTGACTTGCCTTTAGCCAGTGGTTTAAATGGCAACGATCGGATTTATCTCAGAAAAAATGGTGTGGATATCGACTATGTTCCCAATCCAAATTATCCCGGCAGTATTCAGCCGGGATTCAGCCAGCGCAGAAAAACCATCACAACTGCTGCTACCATTCCAAGTACAACTTATACCTCCGCAGACTGGATCACTACTACAACAGAAGATTGCAGTAACCTCGGAGTGCCACCATACGTACTAAACGAAAGTTCTATTAAAGTAACGGTACAACCAATAGATGTTAATTGTGCCACCATTAGTTTTTCAACTACGGTAGCCGTCACAGGTACCGGAAGTATAGTGTATGGTTGGAAATATTATAACCCGGTTTCAGGCCTTTGGGAAAATGCAAGTGGGATAACCAATGCAACAATCGGTGTGACTGCTTCTGGTACCAATACAGCTACTATGACCATCACCGGCAATACAGCTCATTTACAGGATTACCAGTTTTATTGCCAGGTACAATATGGCTCCTGTATTGTATTCAGCAATGCGGCTCAATATAAATACAACACTAAAAAATTCTATTTCTCAAACACGTCATCTGGTAATTGGACCAACCAGGGCAGCTGGCTGATGAATGATGTGAATTCTTTTGCGGGATCGGTTGCCACCTGCGGTTATCCCGTTGCGGCAAACTGTGATGAAGTGATTATTCAAAACGGTCATAAGATCATTTTGAATACCGATCTTTCCGTTGACAAATTATCTATTAATGCTACCGGTGAACTTGAAATTAGCTCTTTGAGTAAAATAAAAATTCTCAACGCACAGGCAGGTGCAGATTTTATTGTTGATGGTACCTTACTCGACCGGGGCAGCAGTGGTAACGGGGTAGATTATGAAGACAACACCGGAACCGCAAATGATGCCAGTTGGATACTGGGGACTGCGGGAAAAATCATTAAGACTTATTCATCTTCGGTTGCTAAGTACAGGGACTTTTATGAAGCTGGCATGAGTACCATTCCGGCAAGTGCTTCCTTTTATTACCGGTATAACGGGGATGGTGCACCGGTAACAGGTTCTACAGGGTTCTTTTATCCAAATTTATATCTTGAATCTACATCCGGGGCATATAGTTTTAATACAGCTACCAGTGCCTTTACCGGCGGTGCAGGTGGTTTTGTTACCGTAAAAGGCAACTTAAATGTGGGCACAACCGGAACGGCACCTGTGTTAGTTCACAACAACAATATTAATGTGCAACCGATGCTAATAGGGGGAAATCTGGATATAGCTGTTGGTTCTACTTTTACCAACGTATCCTATGATAATTTAACTAACGCAAGCCACGGCGATGGGACCGGATTTGAAATAAAGGGGAATTTAACCGTAAATGGAAATCTTGTAAATAATGGGGCGGCACGTCTTATCGGTAACCTGATTTTTTCCGGTTCTGCCGCCGCCTCTCAAATTATATCCGGTGCCGGAACGGTAAATCTGGAAGATGTAAACATTAACAACACCGGAACGGGATCAGTTGTAATCAATAAAAACATAGATATTCCAGGCACACTTGACTTTGGAAATGTTGCGGCAAAACTTGATCTTGGTTCAGGAAATATCACCTTAAAATCTACCACAACCAGAACAGCCAATGTTGGAATCATTCCAGCTGGGGCAAGTATTACTTATACATCTGGAAAGTTTATTGTAGAGCGTAAATTAATAACTGCGAGTAAATGGCGATTGATGGCTGTGCCAACGAATGATCCTGCACAAACCGTTCGTAGTTCATGGCAGGAGGCAGGTAATTCCACCGCCGGATTTGGATTTTGGGCGTTAGATAACAGGCCGAATCCTACCAGCCTTGGGTTTGATGCAGCAGGTACAAATAGCTCCGTAAAAAGATTTAATGGAGTTTTGGGAGATTGGGCAGCGGTTGCAAACACAAATGTATTGCCTATCAGTACAGAAAAAGGGTACCTGGTATTTGTAGCGGGCGACAGGAACTACAAGGTGTTCGGACCTCCAACAGCAACTACTTTAAGAACTTCCGGGCAATTATATCGCAACAATCAAACAGTAGTTGTAACGTCTACACAATTTGCTACTATTGGCAATCCTTATGCATCCCAAATTGATTTAAGAAAGATAAGCCTGCCCATTAGCAATTTTAATCCGGCCTATTACATCTGGGATCCTTCAATTACCGGATCTTATGGGTTGGGTGGATGGAATACGTTTAGCATGGTGGATAGTAATTTCCAAAACCTACTTGCCAGCAACATTTATGGACCCGCGGGTACGAATAATAATTTAATTGAGTCTGGCCAGGCGGTTATGGTTAGGAATTTTTCCGCTACTGCAGGTACAGTTACTTTCCAGGAAACAAACAAAACTAATGGCAGTGCGCCGGCACCCACGGCATTTACTTCCGGCATGGCACAAACACTTGCGGTGAATTTGAATGTATTAACGAAGATTGGATCGGTTCCCATTTTATTAGATGGTGTGTTGGCAAATTTTAGCGATGCCCATAATAATTCGTTGGAAGCAAGTGATATTTATAAATTAGGTTCTTTTGGCGAAACTGTTTCCTGGAAATTAGACGACGCTTACCTGGTGGTGGATAACAGAAATATTCCAAAAACTAATGATAGCTTATTCCTGACGCTTAACAGACTTCGGGTGCAGCAATATCAGTTTGAAATTAAGATGAACAATATGGATTACCCTGGTAGAACCGCCTTCCTGGTTGATAAATTCTTAAATACTACCACTTCGCTGGCAATGGATGGAGTTAACCTTACTAGTTTCAATGTTGAAAATAATCCTGCATCATATTCTGCTGATCGGTTTGTGATCGTTTTTAAGCAGGCAGATCCAGACCCCCCGCCAGTAACTTTTACAGGTTTTGATGTACGAGTTTCTCCAAACCCCACTACAACTAGCTTTAAGCTTGAAGTACAAAGTGGAAGTGACGAAGTGATATCTGTCAGAATTTATAACTTATTGGGAAGCATGGTTGAGAAACTCACTGACCTAAAGAGAAACACGATTATCAACTTAGGCGATCGCTACATGGGAGGGACTTTCTTTGCAGAAATTACACAAGGCAAAAACCGAAAAGTGGTGAAGCTTATAAAATTAAATTAAACACAAAGTCTAGTTCACAGCACGTATTAACCATCCTAAGCGAAATTCCCTTTTAATAAAAAGCTGCACTCACAAGTGCAGCTTTTTATTTTTATTTATTGCCATACAAATCGAGCATCGACTTTAGATCTTCCAAAGTATTTATTTCTTCCACGGTTTTGTCTTGTCGCCACCTGCTCATTCTGGGAAACCTGAGGGCCACACCACTTTTGTGCCTGTTGCTGGCAGCAATACCTTCAAAGGCTAATTCAAAAACAAGTTCTGGTTTTACAGTTCTTACCGGGCCAAATTTTTCCAGGGAATTCCTTTTTACAAAATTATCTACCTGCGCAAATTCTTTGTCGGTAAGCCCGCTGTAGGCTTTGGCAAAGGAGACCAGCTTATCTCCATCTTTTACTGCAAAAGTATAATCTGTGTAAAGATTGCTTCTGCGTCCATGACCTTTTTGTGCGTAGATCAACACGGCATCAATGGTGAGTGCATCTATTTTCCATTTCCACCAGTCACCTCTTTTACGGCCCACCTGGTAAATAGATTCTTTTCTTTTGAGCATGATGCCTTCGCTGCCCATCTCTCTTGAACCTTGCCTGATGAGTGCCAGGGCTTCCCAATCGGGAGCTTCAATAACAGGTGAGAGTTGGATGGAAGGAATATTTATGTCACTAATAATTTTTTGAAGGAGCTTTCGTCTCTCCGTGAGCGTTAGTCCTCTCAAATCGTTGCCCTCATACTCCAGCAGGTCGTAAGCAATAAAACCCACGGGCGCTTCTGTCAACTGTTTT
>JBKJKD010000228.1:0-11546 GCA_046597635.1 Ferruginibacter sp.
CCTTTTCTTCATTTTGAAAGATGAGCTCCTTATTTGCGATCACTAATTCTGCAGCACGCTTTTCCTTTTCTTCATTTTGAAAGATGAGCTCCTTATTGGCGATTACTAATTCTGCAGCACGCTTTTCCTTTTCTTCATTTTGAAAGATGAGCTCCTTATTGGCGATCACTAATTCTGCAGCACGCTTTTCCTTTTCTTCATTTTGAAAGATGAGCTCCTTATTGGCGATCGCTAATTCTTCTGCACGTTTCTCTTTTTCCTCATTTTGAAACAGCAGCTCTTTGTTAGCAATTGCTAATTCGGCAGCCCGTAGTTTTTTTTCTGCCTTCTGAAATGCCAGTTCCTTGTTAACGTTGGTTAACTCATCAGATTTACCAGTGCTGTCCATAACGGAGGTTTTTTTAAAGTTAATCTTAAAAAGCGATATCCCATAATATTAAAGCCAGGTCAGCAAGCGAGGGCGGCGCCGTAAATATTTCCGAACAAGAACATTGGACACTCCGGCTGCTGATGCCGCTGCTGTATTTTTGTGGAAGTAAAAAAGACATACCTAAGCAGCGATTATTTTCCAATGTTAATTGCTAAAGTTATTCCCACGACTACAGATTGGGTAAGTAAATAGATCACTTTCTTTCCAACAAAAGGAGTACAAGTAAGTAGAAAAGAATACGATAATATTGTTGGCTATTCAACAAGAGGGTTTCTTTATGCCGAAGCAATTAAGCAGCCGCTATTAGAGGATTGCTGCAGTTCGGATTCCGACCGGCGGCCCATCAAAGGTATCAAAGAAACAATATCAGGAAAATTAGTTGCCGGAACAATGTGAGATGACATCAAACTCGTCAATCTCCTCAAGGTAAAATGAAGCCGAGAAGTATTTATATTCCTCTGCAAGATTTAGCAATCCGGAGGCTACAGGATTTTCATGCCAGCCAAGCAAGTCAGCCAGCGTATATTTCAGTTTTGGAAGAAATGCTTTTTCTCCGCCGTTGGCTGGAAGCCAGCCGGCAGCACAAAATCCTTTGACTGTATAAACAGAGTTGTTGTATTTTCGATTACTAGATCCAATCCCTCAACAGCACAAAGTGCGCACCCCGAAGCATTTTATAACACATGCTTCTGCAAAAGCGAATTTTATTTTCAGCATTATTAAAAAAGATTTTTAATAAAAATTAATTTTTTTTCTATGGAAGGTTTAATGATGGATTACCCGCTCACAACCAATACCATTCTTGAATATGGCAACAGCGTTTATCATCATAAAAAAATAATTACCTACTTACCAGATGGAACCAGGCATGAGTACCGCTTCGCCGATATGTATAAGCGCTGTAAAAAGCTGGCCAATGCATTGACCCATACATTAGGAATCAGCAAGGGAGACATGGTGGGTACTTTCGCCTGGAATCATGGACCTCATGTAGAATTGTACTACGGCATCTCTGGCATCGGAGCTGTTTGTCATACTATCAACATCAGGTTGTCCGGCCAACAAACGGAATACATCATCAACAACTCAGAAGACAAAGTGATTTTTGTGGATGCCACCCTGGTGCCACTTTTAGAAAAAATTGCCAGCCTGTTGGAAACGGTAGAACACTATGTGCTGATAAATGCCCCTGCAGATTTTAAAACAACGCTGCCGAACACGATACATTATGAGGATTTACTGGCCGGCCAATCTGAAGAATTTGAATGGCCCCCGTTGAATGAAAACGACGCCGGCGCCATGTGTTACACCAGTGGAACAACGGGCTTGCCCAAAGGAGTGTTGTATTCTCACAGGTCAACGTTTTTGCATGCCTCTACGCTCATTTCACCCAATGCAGGAAATTTTAGTAACAACGATACGATCTTATTGATCGTACCACAGTTTCATGTGATGGCTTGGGGCTTTCCATATTTGTGTCTTCTGTCTGGCTCCAACATGGTACTCCCCTCTTCTAATTTGCAGCCAGAGGCAATTATAAAAATGCTAAGGGAAGAAAAGGTAACCAAAGCCAATGGGGTTCCCAGCATTTGGCTGGGCGTGTATCAAGCGATGAAGATGAATCCTCCAACGGAAAAATTAGCGCTCACGGAATACCTTGTGGGTGGCTCTGCACTACCCAAGAGTCTTATAGAAAATTTTGAAAAAGATTTCGGTATAAAAGGGGTGCAAGCCTGGGGAATGACAGAAACTTCTCCCCTTGGAACAGTGAGCAGAACACAGCCCATACATGATCATCTTTCTGAAAATGAAAAAATAAATATTCGTGCCAGGCAAGGAACTGCTTTCCCCGGCGTGGAAATAAGAATTGTAGCAGATGATGGTACCCTGGCCCCCAGCGATGGCAAAACCATGGGAGAATTACAAATAAAAGGTGCATGGGTTATCAGTTCCTATTTTAAAACAAACAACGCCGAAGGCTTTACAGCAGATGGCTGGTTTAAAACAGGTGATGTGAGCACCATTGATGCTGATGGCTACATGGAAATAAAAGACCGCACAAAAGACCTTATCAAAAGTGGTGGCGAATGGATCTCCAGTGTAGCATTGGAATCTGCATTGATGGCTCATCCCAAAATTAAAGAAGCCGCTGTAATTGCTATACCAGACGAAAAGTGGATTGAAAAACCACTGGCATCCATCGTGTTGATGCATCAGGATGATCCCGTTTCGGATGCCGAACTAATAGCTTTTTTGTCTGCCGACTTTGCCAAGTACCAGGTTCCCAAAGACTATGTTTATATAAACGAAGTTCCCAAAACAAGCGTGGGTAAATTTGACAAAAAAGAAATAAGAAGACTTTTTGCAGAAGGAAAGCTTATTTAATTTTCGG
The DNA here is from genome assembly GCA_046597635.1 of Ferruginibacter sp. Lineage (GTDB taxonomy): Bacteria > Bacteroidota > Bacteroidia > Chitinophagales > Chitinophagaceae > Ferruginibacter. The sequence goes on from JBKJKD010000228.1 coordinate 2,823, forward strand.
CCGCTGAGTGTATTGCGACCACGTTTACCAGCGGGCAATGTCATTAACTTAAGCCTCGTAGAGGCAGTATTTTGGTGGAATTACGTTATTAAAAAATTCGCAGAGTGAGACCGGCACGAAATTTTTTATACGGTCAAATTATAACGTCGCCCCTGTGAGCCTAACGGCTCTAATTTTATTTTATAATTCTACAAAAATTTCGCTCCTCCGGAGCTGTCCCTTCCTTAACTTAACGACATTGCCCAGCGGACGTTGCATCCTTACACCGTGTTAGAAAGCCTCTCTTTAAAAAATAATCGATTTTAATTGATTGGCTAAAAAAGATTTAAAAGCATTTATTGTAAACTGAGCGTAACAAGCTCCTTTACAAAATCGTTAAAAACTGCTTTCAATTCGCTTTTTGCATCTGTTCCATAATTGACGAAGAAAATGTGCGTTACCCCGTGTTGAGGAAAATAAAACAGGTTAGCAGAGTACCCCAGATCTCGCCCCTTGTGGCCGATTGCATACTTGCCACCAGGCTGTATGTATGATTTCTGCAATCCATATCCGTAGAAATTCGAGTCATCCTTTTTACCATAAGTCTGCATGATAGCAAGGGAAGATGTTTTCAAAAATGTTTTTTGTATGAACAATGCGTTCTCAAGTTTTAGCAGGTCAAACAAATTGCTATAAATCCCGCCATAGCCATTTCCACTGCCTGTTACAAGATTGGATACATTCACAATGGTTCCGTTATTATAAAGGTCAAAATATCCTTGAGCCACGGAGTTGGGTAGTGGGTCATGAGGTTGGTAATAGGTGTTGCTCAATTGCAAAGGCTGTAAAACATATTGCCGTAAAAGCTCTGCATGTTTTTTACCGGTTTGCGCTTCCATAACCATCGTTACCAATATGGTATTTGTATTTGAATAAATAGCAGTATCTGATGGCGCAAAAAGCGCAGGCTTGTTGTAAATAAATGCAAGCAGTTCTTCCTGGTTCCATTGTTTGTTGGGATTGTTTAACACGGCCAGGTAAAATGCATCCTCTTCAATTACATCTGGCATCCCTGTTTCGTGGTTCATACATTGGCCCAGGGTAATCTCGTTGCCATTGGGCAGTTTGTCTGTTATTCGGGGCGGAAGCCAGTTGGTTATTTTTGTATTAAGCGCTGTATACCCCATGCCGGTTCGGACAGAATCTTCCATCAGTTTAAAAACAAGTATGCCCATAAACAATTTGGTAATGCTGGCCGCTTTGGAAACGGTGCCCGGCGTAAAATCAATATTGTTTGCAATGTCTGCTTTGCCCGCTGCACCAACCCAGGTACCACGCTTGTCGCTCACCAGCAACGAAATTCCAGGAAGACCCTTTCTTTTATACTTTTCCAGCAAAGCTGTGAACAGTGCATTTTTAGGATGAAGTTTGCTGCTGTCGCTCCAGGGAATTTCTGGCCCGAGGCTGCTGGTTTGCACAATCTGCGCTTTCCTGCAGGCTGCTATCATGAGCAGGGACAATATGCTTATGACGAATAATTTTCTCATAAATAGTTGCATTTTATTTTGCTTTTAACGGCAGGGAAACACCAACCATCATACTATTGTAAGGTAGCAGCGGCACGTATGATTTTACAAAAGGCAATTGCAGTCTCTGCTGCCAGGAAAGAAAAAGGCTTACCGGCCTTTTGGAAGACGGACGGAGCCGGTAGCCGGCACCCACACCAAGGGCTGCTATTGCCTGCGCTCTCCCCAGGCCTTTATTATTTTTATAATTACCGTCTTCATCTAATTTAAATTTGGCCGTGGCGGGTATAGATTGAAGGTAGCCTCCGCCGAGTGATATATCGGAAGAAATTCTACTGTTGAATTTATACCGGTAACCGATGTTGGAATACAGTGAAATGCCGTGTTGCACATAGCGATGAAAAAAATAGGCCGCCCGCCCATCCCAAAACCAGTCATGGTTTTTTCTATCCGCCAAATTTTTGCCGAGGGTGAATTCTAAACCCGGATGGTAAACCTCTGAGAAAAGACCTCCTAGCTTTTTGAACGGATAGGCTGTTTGGGTATTGAAGGTTGCAATGGAAAAATATTTATGTTGCCCCACTGCAATTTTACAAACTATTAAAAACAGGATCGATGCTAAAAATAATTTCATAAACTTATTTTCAAGGTGACCGATGGAATGTTGGTAGTGATAAGACTACCCCTGACTGCGCTGGTTACAGCCTGATTTTGCAGGGATAAATTAGCCGCTTTCTTTTTATTTTTTGAAGAAGCAGATAACAGCGATATGCCGCCAACCAGCAAAGCGGCGCTGCTGATATAGCCTGCCGCATAGGACTTATTTTCTGGCTTAGGGATAGTACCCAAAGTAATGACATTGACGAGTTCTCCGCCAACTTGCTGCGTGGCATCAACAAGGAGCACAAACAGTAGCGTTGCTGTGCCCGTTCCTGTGAGAATCCATCCGGCGGTTTTTTGTTTCTTGCTCTTGGCAAGGAAGTCTTTTGATACCTCATGGGTACCGGCTTCAATTTGCTGACAGAACGATGGAATCGTAAAAAGCTGGATGGCTATGAGGATACATAAGTGTTTCATAAAAAATAGTTGATGGTTTAAAAGATGAGCTGGAATTTATGAAGTGAAGGCTTCAGCCCTTTTCTCAAAGCTGACACCTCCCCTCTTGAGTTCGTTCACATAGGCAAACATTGATTTGGTTTATGGAGGTAAACCTACAAAAAACTGCTACCCGGTCAAAGCGGAAACTTGCAACCGCTTGCTCTACTATTGCATGCTCTCTAAAATTGATGTGCAACTTGGATATTAAATGACCGCTTTCCGTAGCAATTGGTAAAATAAGGTTTGCTTTTGCAGATTTCAATAAAGAAAAATAGGTTTACTACGGAAATTCCGTATTTTCCTTTTAGAATGGAAACCAGCCAGCTGCAACAACATTTATTCAACCACCTGAAGGAAAATATTCCATCACACCTTTCTTTGGTGAACGAACTGTGCACACTGCTGAACCTGAGTTCGGATAGTGTTTACCGGCGCATAAGAGGCGAAAAACCAATATCGCTGGATGAACTCAGTAAAATAAGTGAACATTATTCCGTGTCAATTGACCAACTACTGCAGCAGCAAAATGAATCTGTGCTTTTTAATGCTCCTGGCATGAACGGTACATCCAATAATTTTGCTGATTACCTGGCCGATATGTTGAAACAGTTTAACTATTTCAATTCCTTTGGTTCAAAAAAAATGTATTACCTGTGCAAGGATTCTACGCTTTGGAATTTTTATCTCTTTCCCGAAATAGCAGCCTTTAAAACTTTTTTTTGGTCAAAGACCATCAACAACCAGCCAGACCTTGCCCACAAGACTTTTTCGTACGAAGAATTTCCTTACCACGATTGCTTTATGCTGGGCCAGCAGGTGCTGCAAGTAAATAACCAGATACCCTGTGTAGAGTTATGGAACCTGGAAAGCATACACAGCACCATCAATCAAATTGCCTATTACAGGGACGCCGGTAATTTTAAAGACCAGACTGATTTCCTCGCCGTAATTGCTTCGCTACATCTGCTGATTGACCATTTGCAACTGCAGGCAGAGAAAGGCGTAAAGTTTATGCCTGGCGCATCGGACCTTGCTTATAAAGCACCCATCGAGTTTTATGTAAATGAACTAATACTGGGCAACAACACCATGGTTATTACCCTGGACGATACAGACCTTACCATGGTTACCTACGGAGTATTTCATTATTTGTTTACAAAAGATGCCCGGTTTGCCAGCAAAGTGAAAGGCTCGTTTGATACACTTTTGAGCCGTTCTACCCTCATCAGTAAAACCGGAGAAAAAGACAGGAACCGTTTTTTTAATACGCTGCGGGAGAAGATCAATTTTTTAAAAAAATAGTCTCACAGTCACAATACAACTTTTATTTTTTAAATCCGCCTGTCAACATTCCCGAACCATCAATGCCTTGAGCGGAGTTGTGAAATAGTTTGGGTGGCATGTGTGATTACAAACTAGCAACTACGCCAGGCTCAATACGCTGGTATTAAAAACAGGGAAGGTCTGAGCAAAGTTGGCCATGAGATTTAGCTTTCATAACTGTAACAAATCAATACAACCCATCCACCATGATACGATTTATCAGCTTTTGCCTTACATTTATTTTCCTTGCCGCTTTTGGTCAGTCTCCCCTGCAAAAAAGAGGAGCCATTAGAGAAATCAACCTAACGGGTACGGGGTATCAACTCGGCCTGCAACATGGCCAACAGTTGAAAAAGGAAATAGGCGAATTGGTAAACCTGATGAAGGCCAACACCGCCAAAGCACTGGGTAAAGATGCTGACCTGGTCATAAAAGAATTTACGCAATATGCAAGGTTCTCAGACGCTATCAAAAAATATACACCGGAGCTATATGAAGAAGTGAAAGGCATTGCAGATGGCTCGGCTCAGTCACTTGACGACATCATGGTTTTTAATTTACTCGATGAGTTTTGGGTGTATCAAAATAATCTGGCCAATCATCATTGCAGTGGGTTGGGTGTGCCTGCTACAAAAGACCAACCAGCATTTATTGCGCAGAACATGGATATTGAAAGCTACACAGATGGCTACCAAATTCTCATTCGCCTTTCAAGAACCCCTACCCGGCCGGAACAACTTATTTTGACCCATCCGGGTATTATTGCATTAAACGGCATGAACGAAAAAGGTATTGGGGCCTGCATGAATACACTGATGCAACTGAAAGCATCCAACACAGGTTTACCAGTAGCATTTGTGGTGAGACGCATTCTAAACAGTACCGATAAAAATGAACTGCTAAATTTTATTCAGAGCGTGCCGCATGCCTCCGGGCAAAACTATATTGTAGGAATCAGGGAGGAGGTTTTTGACTTTGAAGCTTCGGCAAACAAAGTGGTAAGATTTGATCCGAAAAATGCGAATGGTTCCATCTACCATACCAATCATCCCCTGGTAAATACAGATGTAAAAGAGTGGTTTAAAATATTTGATCCTTCGTTGGCAGATAAACCAAGGGAAGGTAACAGCGTTATCAGGTTGACTGCCGTTCAAAACAGGATTGCCGAAAACCCGGCCGTAGATGACGTCTTGATCAAAGAGGCCTTGCGCTCCAAAGATGATAGCAACAATCCTGTTTGCCGGGCACCCAAAAATGGCGGCTTCACTTTCGGTTCTGTCATCATGACGCTCTCCGGTAAACCTTTCTTACAGGTTACCGCAGGCCCGCCCGATGAATCGGCGTACAAGCGATTTGATTTTAGCGATGATGAACCCAGGCAGTCTAACAAAAAGTAGCAATCATTCCAAGAGACGCAGGGGCTCGGCGACACCATAAACAAAAACAGCATTTATGAGAAAAATAACTTTGTTACTGATCCTATCCTTTGTGGCATTTTTTACCAATGCGCAAACAAAAATTATCGACATGCACATTCACTCCTACAGCAACAATGACTTTGGGGAACGGGAGCCTGCGCAAGATCACTATGGAATGAAGGGCGCTAAAAATGCAGAAGCCCACCGGCTGGCAACATTTGCTGCATTTAAAAAATACAATATTGTAAGGGCGGCCGTAAGCGGTAACCCGGAAAGTGTGGAAACCTGGGCTGCAAAAGACAATAGCAAGGTTGTAATTAAGGGCATTTTAATTTTTTCGCCTGATGATTATGGCCTCGACTCCTCAAAGTTTGAGCAAATGGTAAAGGATAAAAAGATAGAGATTTTTGGAGAAATTGGGGCTTATTATGGTGGAACAACCTTGAGTGATTCCGTTTGGCAGCCTTACCTGCGCATCTGCGAAAAGTATGATATTCCCGTAGCCGTGCATACGGGTGGTGGCGACCCGGGAGGAACCTATTCGTGGTCACCCAAAGCAAGGCTTAAACTGGGCGATCCCTATTTAATTGAAGACGTTTTGGTGAAGTATCCCAAGCTCAGAATTTACCTGATGCATGCTGGTGGTGAAGAGTGGCATGAGCATACCCTGCGGCTCATGGCTTACTATCCGCAACTCTATACCGATGTAGCCGTGATGCTATGGGTAGAACCCAACACACAACGCACCGTCACTGCGTTTTTGCAAAATGCCAAGAGAGCCGGTTATCTTGATAGGGTAATGTTTGGTTCAGACCAGATGACCTGGCCCTATGCTATTGGTAAATCAATTGACTTTTTAAACAGTTTAACTTTCCTTAGTAAGAAAGACAAAGAAGATATTTTTTATAATAATGCTGCAAGGTTTTTAAAAATGAAATAAAAACGAGTGACTCTGGAAATAATAGTTGGCTTTCCCTTTATGATATCGGTATTATTTTCCGTTGGCTCGAAGCTGTAGGGGGCAGTGAAGTACCTTCGGTAGTATAAAGAAAAAAAGGAATGACGAGAAAATTATTTCATTGGTTAAAACAACCGAAAAACATCGTGCTTATTATTCTTCTGTCAGGAGTCACAATCTTCGGCCTGATAGATAATAATTTGGGAGTTATTATAAAGATTTATATCGGATTGTTTTTATTTGGATTATTAATAGGGGGCCTTTTTTATTTAAAAAATAATTTTTTTAAATAATTTTCTCTTCTATTGAAGGTAAGGTACACACTTGACTCTTGCCGCCGTCTGGCTTCCAGCCAACGGCTCAGCATAGACCTCAAAGAAAAAATATCAAATATTCAGTTGCCGGAATAATGTGTGATGATAGCGATGTCGTCAATTGCCTCAAGATAAAATTTAGCGGAGGAGTATTTCTCGCACCGGTTCGAGTCCCCACAAACCGAAATACCGAATTGAAAATAGGTTTGAGATGGGAGAAAATAATTATTCCTTTTTGAAAGATTTGAGAAATGAGTTTCAAATGCAACCGCAACCTTGTAGTGCTTAAGTTGAAGAAGGTAATAATTGGCAGGTATCCGATTAAGTACTAATTTCCCGAACAGTAGACAGCGAAGCATCAGATATGATATTTTTTACATTGTCATTGATGCAACCAACAACCTGCCTGCCGGCAGGTACAAAAAGTTGTTTACTAGATTATTAATAATTAAAGACTTGAGTTTTGGGATGTAGCATCTTATAACATTAATCATTGTATTGGTGCAATTACTTGACAGTTCATAAACAAAAATAGCTTTTGAAAAAAAGACTCTTTTATATACTCTTGGCAGGTTTTATTTTCTACAGCCTATATAAATTTGTCTTGATTTATGTATTAAACATATCCTCTCCAAAAACGCATTATTCATATCATTCAGAATCCATCCAAAAATCTAAAAAAAATGGCTTGTACGTGGCAAGTTTTCAATTAGATAAAAATAGAAGTCACTTTCGCTTTAGCGATACATTAATACCTAAAGAAATATTTATTGAAAAGGAAAAGGTTATTTACCCAAACTATTATTTTTATTGGGGCAAATCTGAGATTAGCAATAGGTTAACTCTTAATTGCAATACTTTTTTAGACTTAACAAAAACTATCAAGTATGACATTACTTGCCCGTTGTCAACACAACCTTATGAAAAAGAAAATATTGATAAATATAGAGGAAATGTGTTTTTTTTCTTCACTTCCCTACCAGTTGAAATTTATTTTTTAGTTTATTATGACGACAATCAATCTAAGCCGGATAGTTTAATATATAAAAAATTAGAGCAATAAGTCCGAACAATATACTTAGTTTAAACAATAACTGCGCCCAATAACTAAGTTTCATTTTGCCCAACGGGAAAGAAACGAAAGCGCTGTTGAACCCCGATATAACATCGGGGCAGGCGGGAACCTTCCAGCCAACGGCCCGGCAAAGGGCCTCAAAGAAATAATATCAAATAATCAGTTGCCGAAATAATGTGTGATGACATCGAACTCGTCAATTCCCTCAAGGTAAAATCTAGCTGAGGAGTATTTATATTGTTCTGCAAAAATTACGAGTCCGGTGGCTGCGAAATAAGATATCTTTCCTGAAATGTTTTATTTGCAAAAGAATGATTTTCATAAAAATTATTTCAAGGGCACAATTCGCCGTTGGCTGGAAGCCAGACCGGCATTCAAGTACCTTCGGTGGCAGAGGACGGAGGCAATGAGGAAGCCCTTTCATTTTTTCATTCCTTGCTAAGAGACCCACAGCCATTATCGCTGGAAAGAGTTATGAATGAAAATTTTTGCTTCAATCTTAAACTGGAACAATATGCCCGGTTGTGTAACTGTAGCCGGTCGGCCTTTAAAAGAGATTTTCAAAAACAGTTTAACAGCACCCGGGGCAGATGGTTGCTGGAAAAAAGACTGCAAAAGGCTTACTACTTACTAACCGACCTCAAAAAACCCATCAACGAAACGGCCTTTGAATGCGGTTTCGAAAACCTGTCTCATTTTAGTCGTTGCTTTAAAGAGCACTTTAAAACCTCGCCTGCATCAGCCCGGCAAAAGATTGGAAGCTGAACTTTTAAGGATATAAATTGAACGTTCAAGTATTTTTATCTTGTTAGTCAATATGTAAATTTGCGTCATCAATCATTCATTAAAAACTATTGTTATGAATCCAAACAAAGCATTATGGGAGAAAGGAGATTTTACACGTATTGCCGCTACTATGAGAGAAAGTGGTGAAGCACTTGTTGCAACCCTCGGTATAACCTCAGATCTCCACGTACTTGACCTTGGGTGTGGCGATGGCACCACGGCCATCCCTCAAGCCAGATTGGGCGCT
>JBKJKD010000252.1:0-3605 GCA_046597635.1 Ferruginibacter sp.
TGATAAAAGTTCCCTCCGCCAAAATCGTGTGCCGAACCTACATACCCTGCTGGTGCTGTAATGGGGGCAAAAACACCTTCATAAGATTTATTACCGAAATTACCTGCCGAGGTAAAATAATTTACACCACTTGCAGTAACCTCATCTACAGCTTTTGCAATTACACCATCACTAAAGAACGGCTCTGTTATATAAGTAATATCATCTACAATAACATTACAACCAGAATCTCTGAGTGCTAAAATACCTTCTGCAAAGTTACTGGCACTTATAAAGCCGCTGCGGAAATACAAGGCAGCATCAGGCGCTACATCATGCACAATTTGCTGCATAGCACGGCCTTCGTCTGTGGCCCTGCCATAAGGATATTCTTCTACAACTTTTACGGGTATCGTATAAACAGGATTTTGAGCGCCGGGCAAATCACCATTAACTACATCCACTTGCGCAGGGTCACCAAACTTAGTATTATAGCTGTCAGACATGACACCTATCTTGATGTCTTTTCCAGAAATCTTCCATGCTTCCTTTGCCCTGTCGCTTCGCATGGCTTTATCGCCCTGCGTAACAGTTAAACCTAAATGGCTGGATGCAATGGGCGTAAAGTAAGGGCGTACATATTGAATTAATTGTGTTAATGCATTGAGCAATGGCAGATTGGCAATTGGAAAAAAGCCGGTAATGATCAGGGTGGAATTTCCATTATCAACAAAATCAGTCATGCCATAAGTGGACGTTTGTAACAACGTCTTCACCGTTTGATAGTTTGCAATATCTTTTATGATTACTTCTATCAGAACCGCATTATCTTTTATAAGAAAAATATTATTGGTTGCCGTTGTATCTACCAGAGAATTGGGGAAATTAAATAACTGGGTCAGTTCTGCACCTATTAAGTTTGCTGTAGTATCGTTGGTGGGTGGTGCATAATAAGGTATTATACAGTTGGTAAGTAGTACTCTTAAAGTGCTTGTAGCGGTACAACCCAGTGCATCGGTAACGGTATAATTATAAACCCCGGCAGCAAGATTTGTTGTAGCATCACCACCATAAGTATAAGGGGCAGTGCCACCAGTAGCAACCAATGTTACACTGCCGGTGGTTTGTCCACTTTCTGTACAAACGATTAAAGTATCTGCTGCAGAAGTAGTCAATGTTACATTACAACAAATAGTACCGGATACTACACCGCCGGATGCTATCCAGTTGGTTAAAGGACCCACCAATGCAAAATTGAAAAGTGTACCGTTGTTGTTGTTTCCACTGGCGTCTGTTAAGCTGGTTTCTGTTGCATTATTAGCTCCTGCAATTCCTTGGTTGAAATGATAAGCAGCCAGCAAACCTGATTGTGCTACGATTTCACAATTGCTGTTTGCTAAAATTTGTGCAGGGGTACGAACTACATTCCAAATACGAACTTCGTCAATATTGCCATCAAATTCATCTCCAAAATATGCATTAGCGCCAATACGAGTGGCAGTTCCAACTCCAATGAAACTCGACGGAATCACAGCCTGCCCAATCAAAATCCCATCTCGGTAAACTTTTCGTTCTTTTGTTACATTATCGAATGTACACGCCCAATGATGCCAGTTTGCATCGTTTGTAATTGGAGTTTCAAAATCGTTTGGACCTCCCCAAAAATTGAAAACAAACTTATCTGTAGCTGAAAAACCAATATGCAACAATTGATTATTGCCCGCACCAACCCCCTGAGAAAAAGCTACATCATATGTATTTGTTGAGTTACGTTTTAGCCACATTTCTACAGAGAATGATTTATTGGTTATATCTGTACCCAGATTTGATATGTCCACGTTATCATTTAAACCATCAAAATTTAAAGCAGCACCAGGTGCATTTAAAGGGCAGGTAATGCTGTACGTTGCGGCAGCATCTTTGCCAGCAGCCCAGTTGGTATTCATGTAAGCAGCATTGTCCACTCTAATACAAGTTAAAGCAGGATTATTAGTTGCAATAAAACTAGTAAGATTGGCATTATTACCGTTTTGAATATTTAAACTGGTTAAAGAATTATTGTAGCACTGTATTATGGTTGCAGCAATATTTGCACTTGCATCTAATGTGGTAATATTATTTCCATGGCAGTAAATCCATAATAACCCAGGATTGCCGGATGTATTTAAAGCAGTTAATAGATTACCCTGACATTGCAAATACAGGAATGAAGTTGCTGCCGGAAGTGTTAATCCTGTTAACTGATTGTTAGCACAATTAAGTGCAATCAATTGTGTATAAGGTGTGAGATTTAAGGTACCTGTCAAGGCATTATTTCCAACCCCGATAGAGGTAAGGTTTACGTTTCCTGTAAGTACTAAATTGCTGATGTTATTGCCACTGCAATTTAAATTTTGCAAATTGGTGTTTGCTGAAAGATTCAGCGATGTTAAATTATTACCGTCACAGTTTAAGCCGGTAAGTAAAGGAAAAGCTTCTATGCCCGTTAAGCTTGCAATACCTAAACTATTTACAGAAATAGCCCCTGTATACGCAGCAGCTTCTGTACATTGTATTTCACCATCAGCATTTGTATTAATAGCAGCATTGGCCAGCAGCGCAGTTTTAAATGCAGCATCAGGAATGCTTATATTACATACTTGTTCTCCTACCTGAAAATCGCTAAAGCTATTAAAGCCTGTTACATTTATGCTTGTAGCAGTAGGGTTAGAAACGGTTGGGTATGTCCAGGCTCCGCCATCAAACTTACCAACCTTAAACAATGCAGTATTTGCACCTGCGTCTACATCGGTACCCAGCCAGTTCAATGTAATTTGAGCGTTGGTAAATGTTAATCCGGTATTTGTAAAATTCCAAAAGCGGTTTACACTTTTGGATGATTGTATGGTTGAGGTACCAATGTTTGGATGATCAGTATTGGTAGTATTAATATTGATACCTCCTGTACCCGAAACATTTTGTAATGTAAGAAATACAGGTTTATAGCCTGTAGCGTCACCAATGCGATATTCTTTTGTAGAAGTACCTGCTGAGAAATTTTGTTGCAGGTTTCCCACTACATACCAATCGGTAGCGGAGTTATTTTGTATGGATGCTGTAGTTGCAAGTATGAGTCTATTTGCCCCGGTTGTTATTACATTACCAAAATTAAAGTTTAATAAACTGGTGATGGTTTGGTTACCGGCTATGATACAACCATTGTTGTTTGAAGTCAGCAAATGGTTAATTGTACCAACACCGCTGATGGTAGTAGTGGTCACATCTGGCCTTGGGTTTAACGTGGCATTAATAGTACCATTGTTTATGAGCGTTAAACCTCTGTATTGCATACTGGAGCTTAGCCCCTCTATTAATGCGCCGGTGTTTACAGTAAGCAGGTGGTCGTTGGCCCAAACCGATGCAGCAAAACCGTTAAGCTCCAGATCGGTACCTGCTCCATTATTAATGGTAAGTGTTGCTCCTCCAGTGCTGGGCTGTATAGTGGCTCCGTTTTGAACTACTGTCTGGTCAATAGTTAAGTTGCTATTAATTTTTATATAGGTTGGGGTTCTAACCGTAATAACGCCGTTATTAAAATCCGGAGCTACAGATGCCGGCTGCCAGCCTGCAACTACACCAAGGTATCT
>JBKJKD010000282.1:0-29620 GCA_046597635.1 Ferruginibacter sp.
GCGGGGGTTTGTGTAGCAAGGTGCATTTGCAGCGCCTCACAATTTACAATCAAAACTACAGCCCTCCGCATCTTAAAGAAATATGAAATAGCTGGCGAAAAAAAACGTACCTTCACGCAGATCAACAGGGTAAATCTCTTGTAAGCGAACAATCACTCCTCCGCCCCGGTAATTTTCTTTTACACTAGTATTCTTCTCCCATTTTTCATTTATAATAATTTACCATATGAATATTTATGTCTCAAATTTAGGATTCAACGTTAAAGACGAGGATCTTAAGCAATTGTTCAGTACTTACGGCGACGTATCGTCTGCCAAAGTAATTACTGACAGGATGACCAGCCAGAGCCGCGGATTTGGATTTGTAGAAATGGGCGACGATGCAGCAGCAAAACGTGCGGTAGAAGAACTGGACGGAACTACTGCCGATGGACGCACCTTAAAAGTGGTAGAAGCAAAGCCCAAGGAAGACAGAGCACGCAACAACAACAGCAGCTGGTAATAACAACAAAACCATTTTTTTAGCATACTATATTTCTTAATTAAACAGTTTTTTAAAATGACAAATGATATCATAGATAAGTTCATCAAAAGCAAAACTCAAAAAAATGCAAAAGTGACCATCTATTTTAAACAAAGAGCCACGGTTAAGGGCATCTTTATTCAAACAAAAGATTACGAAGAATTAAAATCTAAAAACTTTTGGCGCATTGTTTCTGAAATGAAAGTGGAAGAATGGGAGAAAACCAAAGACAATAGCCTTGCCCGCATTTACAATGGTGCCGAGTTTACCCGCCTCAGCGAAAAATAAGGAGCACCGTTTTAGTTCAGCACAGGCCCTACCGGTTTTGTGCTGAACATTTCTTACACCCGTAAATTAAATGATATATGTTTTCACAAATTTGGAAAAAATATCTTCCGGTTATTGCCCTTCTCATCAAGCGATCTGCCACAGCGGTGCAAACTGTAACGCTGAATCACACAGATTTTGAAAGAGCCGCCGGTGGACGTAAGATCAAGTATAGTTTTACGCATTTGCAGTTAAACAAAGGACGTATCAATACCGAGGTTAAGCACAGCCCATTTGCAAAGGAGTTTTCGGTGGTAATGCAGGAAGACGAAAACATTCAACGTTTGCTGGCTGCAGTATCCCTGGAATTCTCTCTGAACAACCAATTTTTACTCACCATCCGCAACACTGCCCCAGTAGCTGAAGAAGTAACGGAAGCTGCAGCAGGCGAAGAGCCGATGGACGAGGCTGATACGACAACTGAGGAAGTTGTTGCAGCTACGCAGGATTAGTTGCTGCTGGCAGAAGATGCAGTATCAAACTTCAATATTTAAAAGGTTTGCTGCACACCGTAAGCAGGCAGTAAACTTACTAAACCATAATTTTAAGGTATGCTTCGAACAGTTATTACAGGCACAGGATCTTATATTCCTACTAATATCCGTTTAAATAAAGATTTCGAAGACCATACTTTTTATGGCGAAAACAAGGAGCGGCTCCCAACCGCCTCCACAGAAATAGTTCAAAAATTTAAATTAATTACCGGCATCGAGGAGCGACGCTACGCCAACCTTGAACTTACAACATCTGACATTGGAGCCTTAGCTGCCGAAAAAGCAATTCTCGACAGTGGCATTGACAGGGAAACCATCGACCAATTGATTGTTGCCCACAACTTCGGCGATATCGTAAATAACAGCATACAAAGCGATGCAGTTCCTTCGCTGGCTTCCCGTATTAAGCACATTCTTGGTATTAAAAATCCTAATTGTGTAGCCTACGACATTTTGTTTGGCTGCCCGGGTTGGATACAGGGAATAGTACACGCTGATGCTTTTTTTAAAGCCGGCATCGCTCATAAAGCACTCGTAATTGGAGCCGAAACATTGTCCCGGGTAATTGACGAATACGACAGAGACAGCATGATTTTTAGCGACGGGGCAGGTGCAACAGTGGTGGAGTATGTAGAGGTTGAGCCCGGCGGACCTGGTATACTTTCCTCAGCAGTGCAAACTCATTCGGTGGAAGAATCGGACTACATCAATATGGGGCCATCTTACAACACGGCAATTGACCAGAACATTTTTTACATAAAAATGAAAGGCCGTAAAGTGTACGAGTACGCCATGAAACAGGTGCCGGCAGCTATGAAAGATTGCCTGGATAAGGCAGGTGTTGAAATCGGGAGTTTGAAGAAAATCTTTATTCACCAGGCAAATGAAAAAATGGATGAGGGCATCATCAAGCGATTTTATCAGTTATACGAGCAAAAGGAACACCCTCAAAACATTATGCCCATGAGCATTCATTGGCTGGGCAACAGTTCGGTGGCTACGGTGCCCACCCTTTTTGACCTGGTAAAAAAAGGTCGGGTTGATAAACACGAATTACAAAAGGGAGATGTGATCATGTTTGCGTCTGTGGGTGCCGGTATGAACATCAATGCCATTTGCTACCGTTATTAATAAGAGTAGCCTTACTAAAAAAAGCAAAAGAAAAAATAGAAATATTTACCTTTACAAAAAAACATGCAAGACTGCAAAAATTAAAACCACAGTTGTGCAAGTATATCCTGAGGAAGGATCATTTTTAAACTAAACATAAAACAACATGGCAGAAACCTGGAATAAAAAAGAAAGAGAAAAGAAAAAGAAAGCAAGTAAAAAAGAAAAGCAGGAAAAAAAACAGGAACGCAAAGACAATCCAAAGTCGAGCAGCCTGGATGATATGATGGCATACATTGATGAAAATGGAAATATTTCTGCCACACCACCCGATCCTCAAAAGATGAGAAAGATCAAGCTGGAAGATATTGAAATAGGTGTACCAAGGCAACAAGATGCTAACCCGGAAGACCTGATCAGGAAAGGTACAGTTACATTTTTCAACGGTGCTAAAGGCTACGGTTTTATAAAAGATCATGAAACACAGGAAAGCATCTTTGTGCACATGAACGGATTGAAGGATCCTATTGAAGAAAATAGTAAGGTTATTTTTGAAGTAGAAATGGGCCCCAAAGGTGCCAACGCCTTCAACGTAAAATTAATGCCCTAGCTTCTCGCCACTACCCGTGGGTGTAAATAGAAATGAGTTTTGACCATACCCTGTTTTAGGGATGGTCCCCTGCTTTGAAACCCAGATTGCTTCCCGCCGTTTTTGAACTACACTAAATAATTGAATGGATTTGCAGTAACGAAAGCCTGCAATCCTTTTGTTATTTGTTATAATGAAACTTCGCCACTTTCTCTATTTCGCAATCATCCTTCTTAAAAGTCTTCGCTATCCATTTCAATTCTTTAACTCCCTACACAAAGGTTGACCCAGGTATTGCGCCGTGCAAAATATGAAGGAATACACCCCATGCTATGTACCTTTGTACATACAAGCTTTTAAAAGCAATTCGTATGGAATTCATAGACTACTATAAAGTACTGGGAATAGAAAAAAATGCCACGGAAGATGACATTAAAAAAGCCTATCGCAAACTAGCCAGGAAGCTTCATCCGGATGTGAACCCAAATGATAAGGAAGCCCATAAAAAATTTCAGCAGGCCAATGAGGCCAACGAAGTACTGAGTGATCCTATCAAAAGAAAAAAGTATGATCAATATGGAAAAGACTGGCAGCATGCTGACCAGTTTGATCAACAGCGCCGCCAACAACGGCAATCACCCTTTGGTGGCGGTGGCCAGTTTGGCGGAGACGATGGCGGGGATTTTTCTAGTTTTTTTGAATCTATGTTTGGTGGTGGAGGTAACCGGGGCAGGCAGGCAAAAATGCGGGGACAAGACTACAATGCTGAATTGAAACTAAGTCTTACTGACGCCATGGAAACCCATCAGCAAACGATGGCGGTAAACGGAAAAAATATCCGGATCACCATCCCTGCCGGGATAGAAAACGGGCAGGTAATAAAAGTAAAGGGCCATGGTGCTGCTGGCGCAAACGGCGGGCCGGCTGGTGACCTCTACCTCACATTTGTAATAGCCCCTCACCCAGTTTTCAAACGCACTGGCAGCGATCTTTTTACTGCGGCAACCATCGATTTGTATACCGCTCTGCTCGGCGGTACTGCTACCATACAAACCTTAACCGGAAAGGTAAAAATGAAGGTAACACCCGAAACCCAATACGGTACCAAGATAAGGCTCAAAGGAAAAGGCTTTCCTGTATATAAAAAAGAAGGAGAGTTTGGAGATCTTTATATTACCTACGAAATAAAACTGCCCACCAACCTTTCTGAAAAACAAAAGGAACTGGTGACAGAAATGTCAAAACTAGATCCATCTCCCGGTGAATAAACAATGGACTACTCTTCTTTAGGAACCTGCAAATTTAATTTCAGCTCGTTGATATCCATTTCCTGTTCTGCCTCTTTTATAACATCATCACCAAAATCGCCCTCCTTGTGTAACTTCAACAGGAGGCTACGCTGAAACTTGCTGATCTCTAATTGTGCATTCAGCAATTCATCTGGTTCCGTAGGCGATATTACGGCTTTGTTTCTTGCAATCTTTTGTTGGCGCCGGTGCTCAGTAGTGAGTTGCCTCACCATAAAATCGTATTTTCTTCTCATTTTTTCTTTTACCTGGCTGTCGCCTTCCAGCATGTCTTGCTCTACAAAGTTGAGTGTATTGGTGGCGATAAATAATTGCAATTCTCTTTGCTCATTGGCGGCATCTTTGGTAGGTTCTATGCGTAGCCACCTTACCAGCAGTGGAAGGGTAAGACCTTGAACCACGAGAGTAATAAAGATTACAACGAATGCCAGGAAAATAATGGAGTCCCTCTTAGGAAAAGGGTCACCATTGGTCATTACCAACGGCAGGGCAAGCGCCGCAGCCAGAGATATTACTCCCCTCGTTCCCGTCCAGGCTACCAATAAAACATTCTTCCAGGTATTTCCATCAACGGCAATATCACTATTGGAAGTGCTGTGAGCTTTTTTAAATACCGACTGCATTTGAGCTCCTGCAAAAACCCACACAATTCTAACGAGAATAGTAACGAGGCTAATGACGAGACCATAACCAAGAATATCTTTCAATGGGTAACTCCCCATTCCCCTGATGATGGCTGGTAGTTGCAGGCCGATGAGGATAAAAACGAATCCTTGCATTAAAAAAATCAATGTATCCCATACTAGCCTGGTGCGCATTCGGGTTTGGTAAGAAAAAACTTCTGGCGCACGCCAGGACATTACAAGGCCGGTACTTACCACAGCCAGTACCCCAGACATGTGAAAATATTCAGCAGCATGATAAGATATAAAAGGAGCCAGCAGGGTGAGGCTTGTTTCAACCACAGAATTGTTTTCAATTCGCCTGTGGGCTGCCACAAAAATATAACCGGTGGCTACGCCAATAAGAATACCTACGCCCGCTACCATTAAAAATCCGAGGCCAGCTTCCCAAAATACAAATGCCCCTGTGCTCACTGCGGCTACGGCATACCGGTAGGCTATCAATGCTGAGGCATCGTTTACCAAACTTTCGCCTTCCAGGATCGTAATTACTTTTTTATGTAGTCCAAGACCTTTGATGATACCGGAGGCTGCAACAGCATCTGGCGGCGATACCACAGCACCCAGCACAAATGCCAGTGGCCAGCTAAAGCCTGGTATTAAATAATGGGTGGTTACCGCTACCGCAACCGTTGTAAAAAACACCAACGAAATGGCCAGTGCAGATATGGGTCTGATGGAAGTTTTAAATTCGTGCCAGGAAGTTTTATAAGCAGCATCATACAACAAGGGCGGAAGTATAATGAAGAAAACAACATCCGGGTCAAGGGCTAGCTTGGGCAACATGGGTACAAACCCAATGATCAAACCTGCCGCCAGCAACAGTATAGGGTAAGGAAGCTTTCGTCGGTTAGAAATCGCAATCAGCATGATCATTACAGCCAGGATGAAAACAATAATCTTAAAATTTGCCATACGTGATTATTATATTGGGCAAGCCAAAGCTCTGAAAACAACTTATACCCCCGCTAAAACTAAACCAATAAATACCGTAGCTTATTTACGAATGGAACTGACTATCCAAAGAATTGACCAAAAGCCGAAAAAATGATGCTAGCTGTTTGGATGCAACGTCTTTTGTAGTATCAAAAATTCTAATGGTTGAAGGTGTTTTCCTGTAAGACCATCCTCCTTAAATGGTTTCGTTTCACCGGTTTCCTTGTAGCCGTTCCGCTTATACCAGTCAATCAATTCGCTCCGTAGAGAAATCACACTCATGTAAATAATATTGCACGGAAGGGAAAGTGCATATTCCTCCGCCGCCTTCAATAAATGTTTTCCAATACCGAAGCCCTGCATCAAAGGGCTTACGCTAAACATACCCAGATAAATTTTACCGGGGTGCTGCTGCAGGTTTACGCAACCCACAATTTTATTTTCAGGGTCTGTGTATTTTAGAAAGATGCTTCCCTCCTGCTGCATCACTCCTTGCAGATCGTTCTCATCGGTACGCACATCGCCGTCGATTATATCCGCTTCAGTCGTCCAGCCCTTTCGGGAAGTTTCCCCCCGATAAGCACTGTTCAACAAATCTTTGATGGCGATAATATCTTGCGTGGTCGCAATTGAAACGGAAGGATGAGTAAATAATGACATAGATAACAGCATAAACGATTTCGTACAAATCTATTAAAATAGTATGCTACAGCACGGAGTATTTCTAAACCAGTTGTGAATGACCTTCTTTAATTTGACCACCCGGTGAGTATCGCTATTGCAGGAACAAATTCATAACCCTAAAAGCACCTAAAATAAAATTGCTAAACCTATAATAAATTCCCTAATGCGAACAGGTGCTATAAAATTAGTGGGAGATGACGGTATTGATCTAAAGAAAGAGGGCTGACCTTGATCGTTCAACCAGGAGCAAGCTTCCCCATTATTTGCTTCAAATATTTCCCCCGCCACAGAATATTAATCGCACCGGTTTTGCTATTCGCTGTTTAAACACTGTATATTTGTTTTCCACCAGGCAAATAGAGCGTAATCATGACAACTCATCAACCAAGCGATCTTATTAGGAGACTCTCCATGTTATTCGGTGCGGCTATCCTTATCAGTTTTTTTCTTCCCTGGATAAATTGGGGTAGCGTTACGGTGTCGGCAAAAGATATGGCTACGTTAAACTTCTACAATTTGTCTGAAGCAAATTTTGGTTTGGGCAGTCCGTTTCCGGAAATGGATTTTGCCAATTCAGTTTTTTGGCTAATACCGGTGCTGGTACTTGTCGTAATTTTATTGGTGCTCCTCAAAAAAAAATATGCGGCCTTTGCCGGCGGCATGGCAGGTGCGCTCGTGCTCGGGCTTGCTGTAGTGTATGCGCTGTTTACCAACGAGCTTACCATGTTTGACCCCAGCATTAGTTTACCCGGCGCTTTGCTGCCAGCATTCTATGTGGCTGTTATTGCAGCCATGGGGTTAATTCTATGCAGCTGGCAACAAAAGTTGGGATTGAAATTATTTTTTGTTGTTGCCCCTATCACACTCTCCTATTTTGCATTTAGTCAAATTAAAGAAAGCCAGCTCACAGAAAAAGTAGCAGCTACCCAAACATTAAAAGCAGCCTATACCGTAGACGCTGTGCCACTGATACAGGAATTTATGACCGCCGATAGTGTTGCCAATGCTAAATACCGGGAAAAAATCGTGGAGGTTACGGGCATCATTTCAGAACTAAATGCTAAAGATTCTACCGCAACCCTTAGCATGGCCGACAGCACCGGTTCTTATGTTATCTTCGATTTTGAGAAAGAGCAAGCTGCAAAAGTACAAGCCTTTAAGGTAGGCGACAAAGTGGTTGTAAAAGGACTTTGCAGTGGCAGTATCTTTAGCGAAATTATGGGTACACAAACCATTTCATTCAAACGTTCCATTCTTAATAAATAAAAATAAAAACCTACCAAAAATGAAGAAAAGTACATTCCTCTTTGCTTTGATGCTTGCAAGCGCAGGACTTTTTGCACAAGCAAAAAAAACAACTTCGGCCACCATTAGCTTTGATGCTACTACACCTGCTGACGGCGTGGCCAAGGCAGAAAACAAAACTGTTATTGCAGCTCTTGACCCCAAAACAGGCAGCGTACAATTTGAAGCAGCTGTAAAAAACTTTGCGTTTGAAAATAAAAAAGTAGAAGAACATTTTAATGCTGAAAGATGGTTAAACTCAGAGAAATTCCCAAAATTTAGCTTTAAAGGAAAAATTGAAGACCAGTCAAAAGTGAACTTTAAAAAAGATGGTGTCTATAACGTATCAGTAGCCGGAGACCTTACCATTAAAGAAACAACCAAGGCTATCACAGCACCCGCCAGCATTACCATCAAAGGCGGTAAAATAAGCAGCATTGCTAATTTTATTGTAAACCTTCCTGACTTCGGCGTAATGGCTGATGGCAAAAAAATTTCCAAAGATGCAAAAGTGAGTGTGGAAGCAACGTTGAACTAGGGATGGGGTGAATGGTGAATGGTGAATGGTGAATATTTTCCACCTGCACCCTACTTCATATTTACTAATTTACAACAAGTATGTTCTTCAAAAAATGCCGGTGTAATGCCGGCATTTTTTGTTGCTCAAAATTGACTTACGGTTATGTAAAAAGATTTAGACATACGACAACATTCAGCTTATCATTTTTAATAACTAATTTGATGACACTAAAAAAAAATTATGAAACAAGAAATCATTAACCTGTACGATGAGTATACCCATAAGCCTCTAAAAAGAAGCGAGTTTTTAAGAAGGCTGGTATTGCTCACCGGTAGCACAATGGCTGCCATGGCTATTTTACCACTCATAGAAGTAAACCAGGCCCACGCTGCTGTGACGCCAACAGATGATCTGTTTACAGAAAGTATCAATTACCCGGGCATACCACAAGCCATGCAGGCTTATGTAGCCAGGCCCATGAAACAAAAAAAATATCCTGCCGTTATCATCATACACGAAAACCGTGGCCTGAATGCACACATAGAAGATGTAGCAAGGCGTGCAGCCAAAGAAGGATTCCTGGCCATTGCTCCTAACGCATTGTCGGCACTTGGCCCGCTGCCTGCCACCGAAGATGAAGCAAGGGCAAAGTTCCAGGAGTTAAAAGCAGAGAACAACCTGCAAAATTTTAAAAACGTTTTCGACTACCTGGCCACAAGAGCAGACTTTAATGGAAAGGTGGGTTGTGTAGGATTTTGCTGGGGCGGCGGCATGGCCAATGATCTTGCGGTAAACGTTCCCTCGTTAAAAGCAGCAGTGGCATTTTATGGGCGGCAACCGGCAGCAGATAAAGTGAGCAATATCAAAGCTGCGGTTCAGCTCCATTATGCAAGCCTTGACGAACGAGTGAATGCTGGCATACCCGCCTACGAAGCAGCACTCAAACAAAATAACATCGCTTACGAGTTGTATATGTATGAAGGAGTGAACCATGCTTTTCACAATGATACCGCTGCTGCCCGCTACAATGAGGCTGCGGCAAAACTGGCCTGGCAAAGAAGCATGGAGTTTTTTAAAAAACATCTTGACTGATCAGCCGCTAAACAGGAAGCATGAAAATTTTTACAGCCGCACAGATACAAAGATGGGAAGCAGCTACGATGCTGGCGCAGCAAATAGCTTCGCTTACCCTGATGCAGCGTGCGGCTGCGGCCTGTGCGCAATGGATAAGCAAACAAGTGAAAATAGAAGAAGCGGCATGCTTTCATGTTTTCTGCGGGAGGGGCAACAACGGCGGTGATGGACTGGCGCTGGCGGCACTGCTGGTTGAGGATGGTTATACGGTAAAGACATACCTGCTACCAATTACAGACAGGCAAAGCGCAGATTTTGAAACCAACCTGCAGGGTCTGAAAATGTTGAACGCCAAAATCATCACCTTAACCACCGCAGATGATTTTCCCGTTTTACAAAAAGGAGATTGTGTTATTGATGCTTTGTTCGGCACCGGCCTTAACCGCCCGCTGCAAGGATTAGCAGCGCAACTGGTGCAACACATGAACAACTCCCATTGCACCGTGCTGAGTATTGATTTGCCTTCCGGAATGTTTACAGATGAGAGCAGTAAACATTTGCTCCGGGTTCATGCCACGCACACACTCAGCTTTCAACACTATAAAACTTGCTTGTTATTGCCGGAAAATGAAGAAGCCACCGGCACCGTTCATCTTATGGATATAGGGCTTGATGTGGATTTTGCAACCCATGAGCCTGCAGCTTACACGGTGTTGGATGATAAACTGCTAAAAACTATTTACCTGCCCCGAAAGCAATTTGCCCACAAGGGAAACTTCGGCCATGCCTTACTGTTAGCTGGCAGCTTCGGTAAGATGGGCGCTGCTGTACTCTGTGCACAGGCCTGCCTGCGTGCTGGCGCAGGCTTATGTACCGTGCATGTACCTGCAGCAGGAGTAGACATTTTGCAGATCAGCACGCCTGAGGCCATGGTCTCCACCGGAGAGCTTGTAAATTTTTCCCGCTATGCATCCATAGGTATCGGACCGGGCCTTGGCACGGATGATGAGGCCGGGGCCTTATTGCAAATTGTTTTAGAGCAACAGGCTGCTGCTAAAGATCAACAAAAAAATATACCTATCGTGTTGGATGCGGACGCCCTCAATATTTTTTCGGTTCATCCAAAGCTATTTGCACAACTACCTACCGGAAGTATTCTAACGCCGCATCCAAAAGAATTTGAGCGGCTTTTTGGTAAAACGACGAATGACTTTACAAGGATAGCATTAGCGCTGCAAAAAGCGAAGGAACTGCAATGTTATATCATATTAAAAGGTCACCACAGTTTTATAGCAAGCCCTGAAGGAGAAGGATATTTTAACAGTACTGGCAATGCAGGCATGGCTACGGGCGGCAGCGGCGATGTACTCACAGGGATACTCACGGGTCTATTGGCACAGGGCTACACTCCTTTACACGCCTGCCTCCTCGGCGTTTACCTGCATGGCCTTGCCGGCGATATTGCCGCACATCTCCATTCTCAGGAGGCTATGCTTGCGGGAGATATCACGACTTGTTTGGGAGAAGCGTTCAAGCGGTTGCAGTAGGCCATAGGGTCAGCGGTGAATGGACGATAGGCAATTGGCAATGGGCAATATACAATATGCAATGAGCAATATTCAATGGGCAATGAGCAATATGCAATGAGCAATGGGATCAATAATCAATAAGAAGGATTGTTAAAAAGCCAGTGCATGTTTAGAACAAAAACAGAAAGGGGTAAAAGCCATCTTTTAAATGACATTTACCCCTGCCCTTTTACTTTTGACTTTGCTAATTGCTAATTGTCAATTGCGGTTCACTTCTTCACTTTTGACTTTTGACTTTTTGCTTTTGACTTTTAATTTTTACTCCCCCTTATCTCTTCATCACAGCAGTAACCAACTTAACCCCCTTGCCGGTAATTTGCAATTCATATTTACCAGCAGCGAATTTTTCAATCACTTCAAAACTTTGCACTGCATTGCTCCCATTGTACTGTATGGTTTTGCTGCTAACCAACTGACCGAGGGCATCAAATAATTGTGCCTTGTATTCACCTTTTGCTACATTTCCAAGTTGTATAGAAATCATTTTACCCACCACAGGGTTAGGATACACGCTTACAAATGGGGCTTCCTTAGGCATATTCATATTTACCTGCACCGTTTTACTGTAACCTTCCTGGCCACCAACATGTACCGATTTAATACGATAGTAATTGCTGCCATTCAAAGGTTGGGCATCTGCTATTTTGTATTGCGCAGCTGCACCGTTGTTTGCTGTGGCTGCAGTGGTATGAATCTTTTTAAAATTCACGGCATCGGCAGATCTTTCTATTTCATAATGCTGCACGTTTATTTCATTGCTGGTGGTCCACTCTACCATTACTTCATTTTGCTGCGTATAGGCCTTCACGCTGGTAAAGCTTACCGGCAACGCCGCTGCCGGGTTAAACACAATACTAAAGCGGCCTGTGGCATACGACGCAGGGTCACTGTTGATAGTGAAAGGAATTGTGGTAACAGCGTTCATATCCAGCGGCATGTTGTTAATGGTGTTGTTGTAACTGTCTTTAATAACGGCCACTGTGTTGGTAACATTCATATTTTGGGTACTAATGGCCAGCTTGTAGTTACCCAGTTTCATCTGGTAAATATTTAAAAACGTAGTGTCAGGCGATGTAATCGTTTTGCGTCGCTCTATTGCAAGCATTTTATTGTCTCTTTTAATACCCACATTTTCACTGCCACTGGTAAGTTTCTTTGCGTCCTGGCTGGTGAGTGTATTCAAATGGTCTTCATCGTAAGTGGTAAGAATGCCATCAATCAAAGTGGTACTGCCGTTGCTATTTGCAGAAAGCAGGTTTACCCTCACCTGTTGGTTGAAGCCATTGCTGCGTCCAAAAACAAAATCGCTTCCGCCGGTTGTTTTATCAGATTCTTTCACCGTGATTGTGCCCGGAGTAATACTATCCGCAGATTGAATAAGAATGGCTTCTCCGCTTGCAATGTGTTGGCTTACGGGGCTCACAGAGGCAGTGAAATCATATCGCCCACCAATGGAATCCCATGATGCGGTAACGTACCCACCAAGGCCGAAGTTTCCGGACAGTTGCGGATCCCAGGCATAAAAACCATTTCTCACATTGGTGCGGGTGAGCGTTTCAAAATTGATGGCCGAAGCATAAGGGTTACCAAACACAGTGTACCCTGTTGCGTTCACATTGCTGGTAACATTACCCGTGTTAAGCTGACCTTTCATTCTTAAAGTAGAAGGGGTGATAGCTGCGCTGGTACCTTGTTGTAGATTGATACTCCTATCCCCTCTTACAAAAACAAAATAGCCGGGGTAATTGGTGATGGGTATGCCGGTACCCGGTACCGCTGGTAATCCTACAAAAGTATTGCTGCTATTATTAAAAACTTTCACACTGGGGTTGCTGGTAAGTCCCTGGTCAAAACCGTTGGCAACGGTTCCGCCCTGCACATAAACTCCGTAGCCTGGTACAGGGTTTGGTTGGGTGGATGCAGTGGTTACGCCTTCCTGCCACGAAGCACTAATGGTGGGTGCACCCGTACTTTTTACCGGCGCACTCAGCAGACGCCAAGCATTGCGTAGCGGCAAATAGCGCTCTATACTCACTTTTCCTGTTATAGTAGCGGTAGCTACGCCCAATCCATCTACCGGTAAGGTGGCCACCCTTGCTGTACCTGCAGCAGTAGATTTTAAAATTAAACTATCATTGGTAGCAAACGTTTTGCCTGCGGCAACAGTAAGCGTTCCCGTCAGAGAATCTCTTCCCAATAAACTTACCGTGTTGCTGATGATCAGGTTGCTGATTTTGTTGGCAGCAAATGCGCCCAAAGGAATTGTTTGAGGTGTGGCACCGTCAAACTCTATTGTACCGCTGCTCACATCAAAAGTGCCGCTATTGGAGATACTTCCGTTTATTTTCATGTGACCAAGTACCATTACGGAGGCGCCGGTTTCTATGCTGATACTATGGAGCGCTTGCGTACCTGTAATTACCGGGTAAACTGCCAGACCCGCAGGTATCAGCAAATCGCTTGCGGCTGTAGGCACACCACCACAAGACCAGTTGCCCGCCTTGGTCCAAACGGTATCAATTGCACCGGTCCATAAACCTGCGGTACCCACCACTATAGAAGTATTGGTGATGAACAACGGGCAGTCGCCGGTAGACTGTACCGTGTAAACCACCACATAAGTACCGACGGTACTGCTGGCAAGGTCTATAGTGCCGGTTGTTGTATTGAGTGCAAGACCAGCATCGGCACTAAATGTACCCCCTGTTGTGCCAGTTATAGTTGGCGTAGCTGTGCCAGCAGTAGTACAATAAGGCGACTGGCTGTATGATATAGCCGTATTCTTGTTACAAATTTCTCCCACCACAAATTGATTGAAATTGATCAACCCGGTAGCAGTTGTATTGGTAGCATTCTGGGTGGTAGTAACGGGCACGAACCATGAAGATCCATTGTAGTTTACTACATTAAAATTGGCTGGGTTGGCACCGCCATCTACGTCCGCTGCATCAAAGTTAAACACGGCATCGTAAGACGAAAAAACAGTACCATTATTCAGAATAGTCCAAAATCTGTTAGCCGTTTTTGTTGCCGCTACTGGCGAAGTATTTAAATTCGGATGATCTCCCGCTGTAGTCGATACGGTAATATCTCCAGCGTTACTCACAGCGGCAAATGTAAGGCTTGCCGGGGTATACTTGCTGGCATCCCCTATCTCAAAGTTGCGGTTAACTGTGCCGTTAGAGATATACTTTTTAAAATTCCCATTTACCCAGCCTGTGCCCTGAGACGCACCTGTAACAGAGCCTGTTGCAGGCTGGTAAATTGACTGAACGCCAGTATTGATTTTACCCGTTACAAAATTTAACACGCCGGTTACGGCTACATCAGAGGTTAAGCTTATCGGCCCTACGCTGTTGTTTATAGTAAGATTTTTAAATCCAGATGTTGTAAAAATATCCTGACCTGCTGTTCCATTTAAGATAAACGTAGAGGTACCTGCGTTTACGACTCCTGAATGAGAAATATTTCCACCAACCGTGTGCGTGTAGCTGCCCGCATTGAAAATGGAACCCGCTGTTATAAAAAAGTTGCTTCCAATGTTCCAATTAGAAGATGGGCTGACACCTGCAGGATTTGTATTGTTAACGAGTACCCTCGAAAAAGATAAGGGACTGCCGCTAATGCTCATCGCTCCAGCACCACCAAAGGTAACCCTACCTGTACTTGTAAAATTGGTTCCCATGTTGATGGAAGCTGCGCTTGCCGGTGTAAAATTCAGGAAGCCGGAACTTGTTATCGTCCCATTGTTGGTAAGTGAGCCTAGTATATCATGCGTAGAAATGCCGCCATTGAAAGAGGCTCCGGCACCTACGGTAAGAGCGTTTAGTACCGTCCATCCCACACTCGGGCTAATACCTCCTGTATTGTTGATATTAAGAAATGCAAACTGCGGGGCCGAAGTAGAATTTAGCACGGGTGAAACTGTTCCATTAAAATTTACGGTAACAGCAACCGTTCTCACGGCATTGGTCAGTCGCAGGGTTTGTAATACATTTCCCGTAAAAGTGGTCGTACCGAGGGCATACAAATCTCCGCTATTGGTAAGGTCTCCATTCATAGTTACTGCAATGGACGAACCAGACGAAAAAGCTCCAGTGCTTGTAATGTTCAACAAACCGTTCAAGGTCAAATTATTTAAGATACTGTAGCTACCCGTAACCGTTAGCCTGTTAAAAGTAGTAACACCAGAAACTGTTTTAGTAGCTCCCTTCAACACGACCGTACTGGTGGATGGGGTAAAGCTGCCATTATTAATCCAGTTACCATTTAAGGTAATCGTATTGGCACCGGCGTCGAAACTAGCGCCGCTTTCAATGGTTAAATCTCCTTGCACGGTTATGGGAGTATACAGAATTTTTTGTCCGCTGTTGGCAAAAATCAGATTGCCATATACCACTCCTGGCAACAACAATTGCTGGGTTGCGGTACCGTTGAATTTGATGGTACTTGCGGCTGAAAGTAGGTAACTGGCAAACTTGTTGGGAGCATTGTTGGCTCCAATGATCAGCATGCCTCCATCAGCAATAGTGGCTGAGCCTCCTGTTACATCCCGGTTAAAGAAGAACGTGCCTATGTCTAAGGAACCAGATGTACCAGTGAGGTTTCCTTTGATGGTTACATTGCCGGTGAGGAGTGCTATAGAACCAACCGGCTTGTTGATGATGAGGCTATTAAATGTACTGGAAGAAATCGTTTGAGTGCCGCTGCCATTAAAGGTGGTGCTGGAACCTGTACCCACAAAATTACCTGAGTTCAACCAATTGCCAGCAACCAACAATGAACTTTGGTTTTGAAAAGTAGCTCCCGAGGCTATGGTTACGTTACCTGCAACTGTAGTGGGAGCCTGGACTATCAACTCACCACTTGTTACACCAAGGTTACCGGCTACTGTAGTTGTGCTGCTGACAGAAGCAGTACCGGCAGTTTTGCTAATACTCAGATGATTATAATTGACAACGCCTACAGCCTGGCTATTAGACCCGTTGTAAGTAACGGTTCCGGCAGCGGCTGTGAAAATTCCGGATGTGTAATTAAAATTGCCCCCTATGTTTAAATTGCCTGCACCACTAAAAATAATGCTGGCAGCTCCTGCCTGATCAAGGGATCCCGACACATTAACCGTACCGGTGCCAATCGTTAAATTGATATCATGCCCTGTAGTATTATCACTCAATGTTAAGTTACCATTTATCGTTACAATCTGGTTGTTGGCATTGATGCTGTGGGTACTGTTTGCAGCCCAACTGCCACTTATATCACCTGAGGTGAGCGAACCACCACTTGCCATCGAAAGCGTAAGAGATTGTGTACTGCCAAAATTGATATTTTTTACGGTCACAGCAGTGCTTATGGTAGGATGATTGGTAAAGCTTGCTGTACCAAGGTTTACAATATCCGTTGCGGCAGGAGGTGCAGAAGCAGAGCCCTGCAACACGGTCCAGTTTGCAGCAGTATTCCAATCTGTACTTACACTACCATTCCATTGCACCACATTGGAATTATCAGAGCAAGTCCACCGATTCGTGATGTTGGTAAGCCCACTATACTCCACATAGTTTGCTGTTGCGTCATTGGCAGTTTTACCTACAGATGCCCAGGCCGAGCCGTTATAATTCCAGAGGCCCATGCTGGTTTCAGCACTACCATTCAACTCCACGTCTTCATAATGCAGTCTTAATGCTGCGGTGTAAGTACCTGAAGGAACCACAATGTTGTATTGCCTGTTTATAGATCCACCAAAGGGAAAGTCTGCAATGGATGTACGCTGCACAGAAACAGTAACTGACCCAACACCAGACAAGGAAGAAAAATTTATGCTGTTATTGGGACCTTCAAAAGCATAGGCAATACCTGTGGTAAAAGCATGTGTGCGCTGTATGTTACCATAAATGTAACCGTTGCCGTTTCGGGTATTGGTTATCTGAAGCGTATTTGCCCCGGTAGATATAATTCCGCTGGTCATGTTTACAACGGCGGCAACTGTATTATTTTGCAATATCAGTTCTGCCGTAGCATTGCTGGCATTCCTGGTAAGATTATTAAATGTGGTGGCGCCGGTAATAGAAGAAATAGCATTGCCTACAAATTCTACGTTACTGGTGGCTGCTGCAAAGCTGCCGTTGTTTATCCAGTTTCCGTTAATTGATACGGTGTAGGACGAAGCATTGAAGGTTGCACCCGAACCAATAGTCACATTCTGGGTAGTAGTAATGTTGCCTGCGGCTGTCTTAATATTAGCGTTAGATAAAACCAGGGCACTATAGGTTAGCGCATTTACATTCTGCGCAATGCTGCCGTTGAAATTTACGGTGTTGGGGGTAGATGTTGTTGCATCTAGCACACCCGCCGTAAGAGTGAGTACATTAGCAATACCCATATTAGAATTGGCAGACAATTGTAAAGAAGTACCATTAATGTTTACGTTGTAGAAGTTAGGGGCGCCACTAAGTGTAGACGTTCCGGTGAAGGTTGCGGTACCTGCAGATGCTGTTAAACTTCCACTTACGTTGATACCGCTAGCCATGGTAAAGTTTCTAGCAGTGGTAATGGTGCCCGATACCGAAAGAAAGTTAAAGCTAATACCTCCTGAACCGGAAATGGTTTTCCCCACACCAGTTAAGCCAATGGTGCCTGCAGTGGCTGTAAAACTTCCAGACACCGCTAAGTTACCGGTAATGTCTATAGAAGCTACGGTGCTCACAGTTCCAGTAATGGTTAAGTTATCTGGCGAAATACTAAATCCACTAATGGTCTTTCCTGAACCGATCATTTGCAAAGTGCCACCTGAAGCCTGGGTAAATGCTCCAGATCCTGTGGTGGCCAGGTTACCAGTCATAAAAACGGTTGCGTTTGAAAAGGTAACTGGCGAAGCCGCCACCGTTAAATTATTAAATGTTTGAGAGCCAATACCAGAAACGGTAGTGCCCGCACCTCTAAAAATTACGCTCCCGCTATTGCCATTAAAACTGCCACTATTGGTCCAGTTACCCTTAACATCCGTTGTGCTAGGACCGCTGTTAAAGTTGGTAGATGCGCCAATGACTACATTTCCGTTAACCGTAATATTCGCTGCTGTGGTATAAGACACGGAAGTTCCAGATCCTATTGCACTGCTCAAATTTCCTTCGATGGTCATGGCCGTTGCTGGCAGAGTTTTGACTGCTGCCCCGCTTGAACTGCTTAGAGTAAGATTTCCATATACCTTGTTGGCTACTGTTTGATTGGTGCCAGCATACTCTACGGTACTTGCCAAAGAGAGACTGCTGGTAGTGTAATTGGAGGGGAAGCTATTGGTGCCACCTATTTTTAAAAGGCTGTTGTTAGCCACAGTAATGGTACCGCCCGCAGCAGTGCGATTGGCCGTAAAAGATCCAATGTCAAAAGTTCCGCTGCTTACAAAAAGATTACTTGCAACGTTTGTATTGGCCGTGAGGCTGACAATGTTTGCAGTGCCCAAAATAATCAGGTCATTAAATGTAGTGGCAAAAGTACCGCCGATGGTTTGGGCCGTGGTACCATTAAAACTAACCGACCTGGTGCCTGCCGTTAGTGCACTCACAGAAGAGTTATTGATCCAGTTTCCTCCGACGCTCAGATTGTTGGCACCTACATTTAATATACCCGAACTAAGCGTTACATTCTTTTTTACTGTGAGCACGGCCGACAGCAAAAGGCCATTGCTATTGTTGATGGTAAGATTATTAAATGTACTTACTCCGGTATAAGTCTGTTGCCCGGTTGTACCATTAAAAATCGTGGTGCCATCATCAGTATAGGTTCCATTGTTGGCCAGGGTACCTGCAATACTAAGGCTACCTGTTGCACTATTAGTTACAGACGCTGTAGCATTTATCGTAAGATTCCTACAAACTCCTGTTGTTATAATAACTGGCATGCGTGCTGCACCCGCCGTGATTATGACATCTGTTGTAGCCGAGGGCACTATACCCGAACACCAGTTGGCCGCATTGGCCCAATCTGTACTTATATTTCCTGTCCATTGCCCCTGATTGGTACTGGATACCACCGTTGTGTATGCTTTTGCTGTGCACCCCGCTGCAGTAACCTGCACACTATATATACCGGCGTAAGCTGCAGTGTAAGTCAAAGACGGATTTTGAACAGCCGAAGTAAAACCATTTGGGCCAGTCCAGGCATAGGTTGCGCCACTTACCGTAGTGGCGGTAAGGCTAAGGGTAGAACCCGAACAAACCGGCCCGCTATTACCCGCTCCATCCGGAGAATTGTATAATGTGGTTACATCCGAGGCAGACAAGGCAGTATTGTAGATCAATACATCGTCTAAGTCTGCCTTAAAAAAAGTACTACTCGGAGGCGATGGCCAACCGTTCATATTATCGTAGCCAATCCTCCAATAACCGACGTAATTTTCTGCTGTTTTTGTGTTGGTGTTGGACCCCACCAGGGCTCCATCCACATAAAGCGCCATACCTAAAGTAGATGATAGTGTAGCAGTAGCAAGATGCCACTGGTTATCGTTGTATGACAAAGCAGAGTTTACAGTTATTGCAGCCCCGGGATAAACCCCAAAATAAAGTTGCCCGGCGTTGTTCATATAAATGTGCCGGTCGTACTGGGAACTTTGCCCGGTCTTGGCATTTCCAAAACCAATGAGTTTGCCGCCGGTTGTGGTATTCGTTTTAAACCAAATAGAAATGGTAAAATTGGAGGGATTCGCATAACTAAGGGCAGTAGAAATATATTGTGAAGTACCATTGAGCTGGTAAGCGGATGCTGCGGTAGTAAACCGGTCTGCCACCAGTGACGGTGCATTTTGCAAAGTACCTGTATTGGTTCCCTTTACATCGTTTGCATTGCCGGTCATGGGGTAGTAAGAAAGCAAACCGGCGGAGGGTAACTGCGAGATATTGGGTGCGTTTACGTTCACGGTTATGGTAGCGGGGGCACTCGTTACAGCATTAACGGTTTGTGTAACCGTATAGGTAGTAGTTCCTGTTACTGCCGTTGAAGGCGTAGGAGGCGTTGCAGATGCTGCAGTTCCTGCTGTTACATTGGTCCACATCAGGTTGCTACCCGAAGCCGTTAATGCGGTAGCCACGGCATTTTGACAATAAATTACCGGGGTAGTAACTGTTGGTGCTACCGGTGTGGTTCCACTTTGTGATTGTAAGGCTGAACTCACCGCTCCTTCAGACACTGCGAAAATTCTCCAATAGTACAGCGTTCCTGCAGATAAACCCGACTGCACAGCGCTAGTAGCATTGGCAGCAGTTTTGGTGACGTAGCTAAAATTCACCCCATCCGTGGACATGTAAATTGCGAACCCGGTTTCATTGTTGGAGTTGTCTATCCAATTTAAAGTATATCCTGCTGTTGAGGTTGCACTAAAAGTAAGTGTGGTTGGTGCAGCAGGTGTGGGTGACAGGAAAGTGTAAGTTTGACCACTGGCAGGTTTAGAGTTGATCGTATTAGTTGATGTAGTAGAACTGGCCGTGGGGCTTGCACCCGAATTGTTCAGCGACAAAAAATTGCCTGCACCAGTGCCGCTTGCAGCAATACCTATAGATGCGGATGCTGCATTTACAGGATCGGCTTCTGCCCTATAAACAAATTCTATCCTTCCGGTTGACTCATACAATTTGACCTGATACGAAATAGTATTTCCAACTGCAAGTCTATCCCACTTGTTATTTAAAGTTTGGAGAGTGAACACCCTAGATCCCACAGATCCTGTAAGGCTATAACCTGAATTCCCAAGAGCCTGCTGATTCAGATCGTCCCAAAGCGGCGCAATTACGGGGCGGGGACTTCCACCGGTGGAAAGATTATTCACTGGAAGCGGATCGGTGATATTTGCACCAAGCGTGAGCCAGCCATTGGTACTTGCAGAAAGTGTAGTGTAACGTACACCCATGTAAAAGAAATCAAAACCAATGGGAACGGAAGTGTAATAGCCTTCATCAACAGTGCCGACGCCGCCCATAGCCGTTGCCGTAATAGGTACGAAACTGCCGGAACTTGCTGAAAATGTATAACTGTTAATGGATTGAGAGCGGGCACTA
Source organism: Ferruginibacter sp. (assembly GCA_046597635.1). GTDB lineage: Bacteria > Bacteroidota > Bacteroidia > Chitinophagales > Chitinophagaceae > Ferruginibacter. The sequence continues at coordinate 21,167 of JBKJKD010000282.1, forward strand.
AAGGATAGTAGCACCAGCAGCGTAGCCGCAATGGTAAAGTTTCTCATGTGAGATATTGGAATTGGTTTTTAAATTGGATGTACAGTAGTTACAATAGACAGGTAATCACTATAGATTTTATGTTGTAAATCTCGCCCTGATGTTTGCCTTGGGTTGTAGTGAACCAAGGAAGAGTTTGTAGAGATGTAGCTACAAAATATTATAGTCTTATTTCTACATAAATCAAGAAGCAAAGGGTTTTCAGCGGAAAGATGAACAGTGTGGCTTGTACACACAACGCAGAATGTGCCCTATCAGATTATTATCCTATTCTATAAAAGAAAGTAATGATGGGTAACCCACAAAACAAACGTATTGCAACTAAATGATGAGAAAACATTGGTATAAAACATGCCAGCAACCGGTCATTAATAGTTTACCTTGCCTGCTTCAACCCACTCCATGACGCAACATTTTGATCTTCTTATAGACAGTTATCTGCAAAATAATATTGGCATTGACACCCTTTTTTTATCCCATGAACTGAGCCAGGGATTGCAACAAAATATCATTGATCTGCAAAAAGAAAATAAGATGATTGCGGCACAAATTGGAAACGATGTGCTCAAAGACCGGCAACAGACCATGCGCAGCGATAAGATTTACTGGATGGACAAAAGTCACGACAACACTTTTGAAAATGAATTCCTACAACTCGCAGAAAATTTCATCCAACACCTCAATCAAACCTGTTATACGGGGATCAATGATTATGAATTTCATTATGCCTTGTATGAACAAGGCAGTTCGTATAAACGCCACAAAGACCAGTTTAAGAATGACAGCAACCGAAAGTATTCCCTTATAAGTTATTTAAACAACAACTGGACAGAGGCGGATGGCGGCCAGCTTTGCGTATACCAGGGTGGCGAAGTACAAAAAATACTCCCCCATTCGCAGACGGCCGTATTTTTTAAAAGCGATGAAATGGAACATGAAGTTCAACTGGCCAACCGCAGCCGGATGAGTATAACCGGGTGGCTCAAACAAATATAACCGGCCTGCTACCGGCCCCTTAACATTTGAATCTATCTTTTTTTATTAGGCGCATCCTTATTACTTTCACAGCTATGCCAGCGAAAGACCCTGCCATCCTCAACCTCTTAGCCTGTATTGACCTGGAAGAAAAAGAGCAGGTAAAACGATACAGCCTCGACCAACAGCATACCCTCAAAGCTTTGAAGGCTGAGGGCCTTGCCCTGCACCCTATTAGCATTACACGAAAAAGTTTCGGTTATGCCGACTATCCCGAAATATCTTTTCGGCTGAACTTTCCTACAGAAACCAACCTGTTTAAAGATGGAGCAGCCATTGAATGTTTTATGCAAGGCGAAGAACCCATAAAGGGTCTGCTGATGAGCCTGGATGGTAAGACCGGAGAGTTCCGGTTGTTTGCACCCGACTTTCCAGATTGGCTGGAAGATGCTGGCGTCGGTATTAAACTGGCACCCGACCAACGGACCACCACCTTAATGAAGACCACACTACACAACCTGGAAAACAACACAGCGTTGTATGCGCTCTTTAAACAATTGCACTACCCCGTTGAAGTTGCCAGGATAACTTCAACACCAGACATCACCCTACAATTTGATCAGCGCAACTTAAACGATAGCCAGCAATTGGCAGTAAAGGCCATCGTGACAAACTCACAAATCACCATACTGCATGGGCCGCCGGGAACAGGTAAAACCACTACCCTCGCCGAGGCTATCCTGCAGCTGGTAAAGGCCGGAGAAAAAGTATTGGTGAGTGCACCGAGTAATACTGCCGTGGATAACATTGCAAAAGCACTCTTGCAAAAAAAATTAAAAATATTACGGGTAGGTAATACCAGCAAAGTGGATGAGGCCATCTTTTTACACACGCCTGAAGGAAGACTGGCCAACAGCAAACAACAAAAAGAAATAAAACAATTAAAAATACGGGCTGAAGAATTTAGAAAAATGGCCCTAAAATACAAGCGTAGTTTTGGTAAGGCTGAAAGAGAACAACGCAATCTTTTATTGAGAGAAGTAAAAAATACCCGCACAGAAATAAAGAAGTTGCAGGCATACAACGAAGAGAAATTATTTGTAGAAGCCGAGGTAGTTTTAGGAACGCCGGTAGGGCTTTACGATGCCCGCATGCAACAAATAAAATTTCAAACGCTTGTGATGGATGAAGCCGGCCAATGCATAGAACCACTGGCATGGTGCATTTTTCCGCTGGCTGAAAAGTACGTGCTGGCAGGCGACCCCTGGCAATTGCCACCCACTGTGTTGAGTTACGAGGCTGCACAAATGGGACTTAACAAATCTATCCTGGAAGTGAGCATGAATTTGACGACGCAGGTATTTTTGCTCAATACCCAATATCGCATGCGGGAGTCGCTGGCTGGTTTTTCAGGCGATTATTTTTACAAAGGATTGTTACTTTCTGCAGCACACTTGCAGAATTTACATGGCCGCCACCTCAGCTTTATAGATACTGCCGGCAGCGGCTTCAACGAAACTAATGGCAGCAGTGGCTTCAGCCTGCAAAACGAAGGAGAGCTGCAGATCGTCTTAAAATTAATTGCTTTAGAAAACCTGCCAACAGCAGCGACAGCCTTCATATCACCCTACGCTGGCCAGGTGGCTGCAGCCAAAGAACTACTGCCTGCAACCATGCGGCTTAGCACTATTGACAGCTTCCAGGGCCAGGAAAAAGAAACCATCATCCTATCCCTGGTGAGAAGCAACGATGATGGCGAAATCGGTTTTTTAAAAGATTACCGCCGCATGAACGTAGCCATCACCCGGGCCAAAGAACAGTTGTTTATTATAGGCGACAGCGCCACCATTGGTGGCGACCCCTTCTACCATACATTTCTAACATATATAGAAAAACATGGCAACTACCGGTCTGTTTGGGAATTCGAATTGTAAACTCCTTGTAACTATTATTCATTTTCTTTGCAGCACAATTTTAAGATATGCTAGTTTCTATTGCTCCCTATTTCGGCTACTTTGCTTCCTTGTGTCTAATCGTTGCGCTTTTGGTAAAGAGCGATTTAAAATTTCGCTGGTTCAACACTATGGGCAATATTTCATTCATCGTTTATGCTATCCTCTTGCTGGCCCTGCCTGTTTTGCTAACCAACATCATACTGCTGTGCATCAATATTTATGCATTGGTAAAAATTTATGGTAAACAAGAAAGCTTTGACATGATAGAGTTTGACGCAGATGAAAAGCTGGCTGCAAAATTTATTACTTTCTACCAACAAGACATCGCCGCTTATTTTCCCCGGTTTGCAACGGAACAACTGCAGGACCAACTGAATTTTATAGTTACCAGGGATCTGGTGATCGCTAATATTTTCAGTGCGGCATTACAACAAAATGGCGACGCCATTGTGCAACTCAATTATACCACACCAAAGTTTCGGGATTTTAAAGTAGGCAGTTATATTTTTGAAAAAGAAAGGGAGTACCTGCTTGCCAAGGGTATCAACCGAATTGTTTACCAGCAGGTGCAGCACAAAGGCCACCTTAAATTTTTAGAAGTTTCGGGTTTTAAAAAAGAAGTAATGGGCGATACCACCCAACTTGTAAAATATCTTTAAGAACCGTTACTCAAATATTTTTTCTTCCCTGGTAAGTTGTCCTGCTTCATTCAATCCTTCAATGATCACCCGAATTTTTTTGCCACTTGCATTGTTAAAGAATGGTAGGGTAAAACGCCTGTTTTTTGCATCCAACAATAAAAATGGGTTCCAATAAAGTGTGGTACGCAAATCGGCAAGGTCTTCGGCAGGGCCTGGATTTTCATAGTTTGGTATATAAAATTCTTTGATGGCAGAATATCCCTGCAGCGTGGTTTTATTTAAACCCTGGATATCGCCGCCAGCGCTTCTCCCTTTTTTGGTATACACCGCCACAGCACCACCCGCACCGCCGCCCGCAGCGCCAAAAAATGGCGGATCAAAAACTTTTATCATAGCCACATCGCTCATGGGCGTAGATTGTAGCAGTGAAATTTCTGCGTTCATTTCGTTCAAAAAAACTTCGGTCTCGCTACCACGTCTACTGATGCTACCACCCGCCTGCCCATCAGTGGATATTTGCAATCCTGCTACTTTACCCCTTAAATAATCCAGTACGCTAAAGGCCGATCGGGCGAAAGGATCATTCTCTGTATCAAAAATTCTTGAGTTGCCACTGCTGAACATCCCTGAGGCATATTCTTTGTCCAGCTTTTCTTCGGGCGAAATTCTTTTGCCAGTAACGGTGACTGTTTCCAGCACTTTAATTTTTTGTTGCTGTGCCAGCGACAGAACCTTACTGTGTTGTAGCATATTTTTTTGCATCAACTCCTGCGAAGGGGCTGCAGCAAAATACTGCTTTTGTAACTGTTCTATGCCCACAAGCGGTGAACGGGGAAGCCCATTCACAAAAGAGAAACTCGCCTGGTTAGTCAGCGATTTATTTTTATCGTTGCTAAACTGGTAAAATAATTTCACCGTATCAAAAAAGTAAACATTATCCAGTACAAAACTGCCATCTTTATTTACCGGAATATTCAAAAAAGAGCTGCTCGACTTTTCGGAAGTCTGAATAAAACCCGTCAGCAATTTGTCGTTAAGTTGCACAGGAGTTAATCCAAAAATATTTCCCTTAATGGAAAGATAATTGCCAGGCGCTTCTTTTATCGTTGGCCATTTATTACTCATCAGGTCTTGCCATGTAAAACGTCTCCAGCCATTAGTCATCATCACAAGATCTAGTTGCTGTTTTACACTGTCTTCATCCGAGGCAAAATAATAAGCAGGGTTATATACAGTGCCTTTAAGATCGCTTGTTAGCAATAGTTGAGAATAAATATTTTCCTGTGGTCCCTGCCTTGCATCTAGTACGGCATCTGTAACAGCTATAGAAAGATTGCTTTGTAAGCGCCCGCCCACATCTACCTGTAAAACATTTTTACCCCGTGCTGTTAAATTTTTCTCTGCTAAATGCAGGTCTGTAATGAAGCTATAAGTATTGTTGTTTACAAACACAATTCTTTCTGCCACCGGCTCCTGTAATTTATTAAAAATGGTAACCTGCATAATTCCATCTGCAAGGCTATCTAAAACGATGGGCGCTCTCACAGTTGTTTTACTGCGCATGTTCACCCTGGCACCATAAACGGTTTGCTGGTGCATTTGTGCAAGCACGGTGTATTCCTTATAATCATCGCCTGCATCGGCCGGCCTTGTAATGGTATAAGTTAGATTACCAAAACCATGATCCAGGCGAAGAGCGGCGCTGTACCTTTTGGCATTGGGCAAAAGCGTTTCGTGCAGCACACCTGAGGGATCTTTCCAGCTAGCCGTGTATTTTTCGCCGGCTTGCACTGCAATGGAAAAGTAACCCATACCCTGGTGTGTACTTTTAAACTTAGCCAGTTCCACTCCTTGTGCGTTGCTGATAGTGCCCGCAACAGCAAACGGCTTACCATCCTGGTCGTTTGTTTTGAATGCTACCCTGCTTTCTACATTATCTACAAGATCGCCACCTTCAGGAAAGAGGCTCAGGGTATAGTTTGCAGTACGCTTTGAGCTAACCGCAGATAGTATGTTAACTGGCTTTACCGTCATGAGCGTAGAATCAAAATTCAACATCCACGCAGTGTAGGCCCTTATGTATAATTTACTCTTGCTGTTGGAATCGGGCAAATCAAAATGCGAAGCAGCACCCGATTGCAGTACGGGCATAGTTTTACGTTGCAAAATAGTGCCCTTATCGTTGAGGAGTTCGGCAAAAACCGTCGTACTTATTTTAGATGCTGTGTTATCTGAAAGAATGTAGGCCTTGAACCAAAGCGTTTCTCCATAATTGTAAAAAGCCTTGTCTGTGTGCAGGTAAATTTTTTCCTGCGGAAAACGGGTTTTTAATTCAGTAAGCAATGAATCCTGGTATTGCTGGGCAAATGTGGCAGCGCAGGCGAGAACCAGTATAAACAAGCAGAAAATTTTTTTAACCATAACAGGGCGAACAGTTTTGTAATACTTAAAAACAACTAGAGATCAGGTAAAGTGATTAAAAATAAAACTTAATGCCTACATAAAAAAGAATGACGGGCAGGGTTCTGCAGTTTTAAGATAAATTAACAGCAAACATTGCCATGCTAAACTGAGCCGGGTAAAATTAGGGGTAACCCAACATCCCAGTTTATTTGCAATAAAAAAAATTTGATGTAAAAAAGAATACGAAGGGCCGGCCGTTTAAAATAATTTTTTGCCGGTGGCTACAAAAGTTATCTTGCGCCGAATTAGCAATGGCAACAGGTACGATTAAAATTTATACAGATGGTGCAGCCCGGGGCAACCCTGGGCCAGGCGGTTACGGAGCCATACTGATGTGGAACCATCATCGCAAAGAATTATCCGAAGGCTACCGCCACACCACCAACAACCGCATGGAATTAATGGCTGTAATTAAGGCATTGGAAGCATTGAAAACCGTTGACATGCCGGTGCACATTTATTCTGACAGCCAGTATGTGGTAAGAGCCATCAGTGAAGGCTGGTTGAACACCTGGATCAAAACAAATTTTAAAGGCGATAAAAAAAACCCTGATCTCTGGAAGCATTACCACAAACTTGCACAGTCTTTCCAGATCACCATGTTTTGGGTAAAGGGTCATGCTACCAACCCTTACAACAACCGCTGCGATGAACTGGCTACAGCCGCTGCCGATGGAAAGCTGCTGTTGGTAGATGAATGGTATGAGGAGAATGTTGGAAGTGCAGGGGGAAGTCGAAAGTGAAAGGTGAAAGGTGAAAGGCAATCAAAGAAATTTGAAGGGCGAGAGGAAGTAAAAAGTAAAAATTCAAAATTCAAAAATTAGTCAGACCAGCTCAACGGAGTTCGGATGTGGTGATTAGCTAAAGGGGAAAAGTAGATCTTGGAACTCCTGAACATTAAACTATTGAACATTGAACATTGAACCCTTGAACCTTTAAACCCTTAAACCTTAAACCCTACAAATACACATCTTCAATTAAAAAATATTCTACTTCCTGTTGAATGATGGTGATGGCTAAAATATCGAACTGTAATTGCTGCCAGCCGGGGTTTTGATACATATATTCTTCGGCAGCGTTGATGAGAGATTGCATTTTTTTATTATCCATATTTTCTTCGGGGTGGCCAAACCTGGTAGAAGTTCTTGTTTTCACTTCAATTATATGCAGCCGTTTGTTTTTACTTGCAATGATATCAACCTCCCAGTTTCGGTGCCGCCAGTTTCGGTGAAGAATGTTGTACCCCCTCTCTTGCAGGTATAAAGCCGCCAGCTGCTCCCCATCCTTGCCCGTTTGGTTGTGCCTTGCCATGGTTTAAAGTTAATAATTATCATTTGGCTTGCCCGCCATAAATAATGTGTTTACTGCTCGTTATAAAAGCATTATTACCTACTTTTGCCGTTAAATAATCTACTTAGATGAAGCAAAGAACTACACTTGTTTTAATAGCCGTCGGCATGATACTGGCAGCAGCATTGAGCCGCATAGCATTTTATCCTTTAAATTTCAGCCCGGTTATAGCGATGGCCTTGTTTGCCGGAGCAGTTATAAAAGACAAAAAGCTTGCTTTTGTACTACCGCTTGCTGCTATGTTTTTATCGGATCTGTTATTTGAAGTAACCAATATTGCCCCCGGATTTTGGGGTTGGGGCCAACTCATAGGTTATGGAATTTTTGCATTGATCACCGTGTTGGGTTTTGGACTTAAAAAGATTAATGTGTTGAATGTAGCCGGCTTTTCAATTGCATCTTCGCTTATTTTCTTTTTCCTGAGCAATAGCAGTGTATGGTTGTTGAGTAAAAATTATTATGCTCCAAATATTACCGGATGGACAGAGTGCCTTGCGGCTGGTATTCCTTTTCTAAAAAACGGCATGGCTGCCGACCTCGTTTACAGCGCAGTATTCTTCGGCGGTTTTGTACTGCTGGAAAAATTTGCATTTAAAAAAACGTTTGCATCCTAACACTAACTTATACAAAAAAGCCTTCGAACTATCGAAGGCTTTTTTTATGTCAAAATGTTGAGTATATTCTCACAGACTTTTCATTTGATCCTCACAACTTCCCTACCCTTGCTATCATCTTCTCTACCATCTTAAAGGTAGCCGGGCAGTAATCTATATTTTGTTTGTGCACATGTGCATACTCTACCCATTTGCGTTTAGAAAGATGCGGAAAACCAGCACAGTCTATGGGGCGAATTTCATAAATGGAACATTTATTGTCGGCGAGGTTTAAGAACTGGCAGGGTTGATTTACATTAACAAGATCTGTGTTTTTAGATTTCTCCAGCCATTGCTTTGTGAAATCTAAAAACACAGATCTTGTTAATGTAAATCAACCCTGCCAGTTCTTAAACCTCGCCGACAATAAATGTTCCA
>JBKJKD010000056.1:0-3398 GCA_046597635.1 Ferruginibacter sp.
GTTATCTTCTTAAATTCCTTGATCATCTTTTTCAGTTTCCGGAGCAGGCTCCATGCTATCTAATTTACTTTTTGTTTTTTTAGTAGAAAGATACGAATACACAGCAGGCACTACAAACAAAGTGAGCAATAGTGCAAACATGATACCACCTACAATCACGATACCCAGCGGTATGCGACTCGTAGATGCATCGCCAAGTGACAATGCCAGCGGCAAGGCTCCCAGTGCCATGGCAAGACTCGTCATCAAGATTGGTCTAAACCTGGCTACCGAAGCTTCTATAACGGCTGGTATTTTTTTATTACCAGCCAACTGTTTTTGATTGGCGAATTCTACAATGAGGATACCATTTTTAGTTACCAGACCTATTAGCATGATCATACCAATCTGCGAAAAAATATTCAGCGTTTGGTTGAAGATCCACAGAGACAGCACAGCACCAGCTAATGCCAGCGGTACAGTAACCATGATGGTAAATGGATCTATAAAACTTCCAAACTGTGCAGATAGAACCAGGTATATTAAAATGAGGGCAAGAAAAAAGGCGAAGTACGTATTGCCAGAACTTTCTGCATAATCCCTGGATGCACCCGATAAAGAAGTGGTGAAGGTATTGTCCAGTACCGTATCTGCAATGGCTTGTATTTCATCAATGCCTTTGCCAATTGTATAACCATCTGCCAGTCCGCTACTGATACTGGCTGAGCGGTACCTGTTAAAGTGATAGAGTGTTGGCGGCGTTACATCTTCGGTAACGGTGAGCAAATTTGTGAGAGAGATTGGTTCGCCCCGCACATTTCTTACATAAATATTTTTCAGGTCATTCGGGTCATCCCGGTCTATTCTTTCTACCTGCCCAAGTACAGAATATTGTTTGCCTTCTTTGGTGAAATAACCTAAGCGTTGGTTGCTAAGTGCCAATTGCATCGTTTGAGAAATCTCCTGCACACTCACCCCAAGTTCACTTGCCTTTAGCCTATCTATACTAATCCGTATCTCTGGTTTGTTGAATTTAAGATCTGCATCTACCCCTTGCAATATTTTACTTTTATTAGCAGCATCCAGTAACCTTGGCAAGGCTTGTTTAAGTTTCTCATTGTTGGTATTCTGAATAACAAATTGAACTGGCTGACCACTGCGACGGTTCACCTGTATCGTTTGCTCTTGAATGGCAAAGGAACGGCCGTCGTTAAAGCGGGGGATTCGTTTGTTTACCCAACTTACAATATCCTGCTGGCTTCTTGTTCGTTCATTTGGTTCTACAAGTGCTACCCTCACAAATCCGGAGTTGGCAGAACCAGAGCCAGTAAAACCGGGAGCAGTCATACTAGTGATGTATCTTTTTTCTGGCAGAGAATCTATGAGAAAGTTAGATAGCTTATCCATGTATTGATCCATGGCATCGTACGATGTGCCTTCTGGTGCAGACACCTGCAGCCTGAAACCACTTTTATCCTCCATGGGAGCAAGCTCTGATTGCAACTGGCTTCCGATTAATAAGATGATTGCAAAACAACCCAGGATGATGGGTAGTGCTACCCATCTCACTTTCATAAAGCCTTGTAGCATTTTTCTATAGCCATTTTCCATACCTGTAAAAAAAGGCTCAGACTTTGTATAAAATTTAGAGTGCTTAAAAGTTTTGCGACTGAGGTAAACGTTGAGCACCGGTGTAAGCGTCAGCGATACAAAAGCAGAAATAAGCACCGCCCCGGCCACCACTATACCAAACTCTCTAAACAACCGGCCTACAAAACCTTCCAGGAAAATGATGGGCAGAAAAACAACTGCCAGGGTGATAGAAGTGGCTATTACAGCAAAATATATTTCCTTTGAACCATCCCTTGCAGCCTGCCACTTATCCATGCCCGCCTCCATTTTCTTATAAATGTTTTCGGTAACAACAATGCCATCATCTACCACGAGGCCGGTAGCCAATACAATGGCTAGCAGTGTGAGTACATTAATGGTGAAGCCGCTTAGGTACATAATAAAGAAAGCCCCTATCAGGGAGATGGGAATATCTATCAGGGGACGAACAGCAATCAACCAATCCCTGAAGAACAAATAAATGATGAGCACCACCAACACAAAAGAAATGAGCAAGGTCTCTTTTACTTCGCTAATACTTTTACGGATGTTGATGGTTTGATCAGAAGAAATTTCCAGGCGAATATCTTCCGGCAACTCTTGTTTGATTTCTTCCAGTCTTTTTTGAATATCGTTGCTAATGGTAACCAAATTGGTACCAGGCTGCGGTATCACCGCTACAGCTATCATGGGAACTCCACTTTCTTTTAAAACGCTTTCCTCATTTTCCGGGCCCAGTACGGCTTCGCCAATATCTTTTAGCCGAATATCTGCTCCATTTACATTTTTAATGATGAGGTTGTTAAATTCCTCCTCAGTATTCATTTTACCAAAAGTGCGGATGCCAAGTTCTGTTGCATTACCCGCTACTTTGCCTGAAGGCAACTCCACATTCTCTCTCATGAGGGCGCTCTGCACATCTTGCGGCGTAAGGGCATAAGCACTCATGCGGGAAGGGTCGAACCAAATGCGCATGGCATATTTTTTCTCGCCCCAAATATTTACCCCGCTTACGCCTGTTACGGTTTGTATTTTTTCTACCAGGTTGTTGTTGGCATATTCAGTTATTTCCAGGGCGTTGCGAATATTGCTTTGGAGCAGTATCACAATCACGGGGTCGTTGCTGGCGTCGGCCTTGCTTACCACAGGTGGAGCATCCAGATCGTTTGGTAGGGAGCGTACTGCTTGCGAAACCTTATCTCTTACATCGTTTGCAGCTTCTTCCAGGCTAATGCCAAGGTTAAACTCTATGCTTATATTGCTGCTTCCCTGAGAACTTTGCGAAGTAATATTTTTTATACCGGAGATTCCGTTGACCGCTTTTTCCAGCGGCTCGGTTATCTGTGTTTCGATGATCTCTGCATTGGCACCGGGGTAAGAAGTTCTTACACTGATGTTGGGAGGATCGAGTGCCGGGTAATCTCTCACACCAAGGTAGCTGTAACCTATGGCGCCAAACAATACAATGGCTATGTTGAGAACAATGGCGAAAACTGGTTTGCGTAAACTAAATTCAGATAAATTCATTGTCGTTATTTCGTTAGGATGATCACTTCCTGGTCAATGGTCAATAGGGAATGGGCAATGGACAATGGTCATTAAGCAATAGGCAACCGGCAATATGCAATAGGCAATAGGGAACCGGCAATGGTTTTATACTGCGACTAATATGAGTGGCTTTGACCTTTCACCTTTGACCTTTCACCTTTGACCATTCACCTTTCACCATTCACTTTTTACTTTTTAATTTTGACTTGCATCCCTATTGCTTAATCTTATTCAACTTTACCTTGCCATCTGGCTTTAAG
>JBKJKD010000166.1:0-6647 GCA_046597635.1 Ferruginibacter sp.
GTTGTATTGTTGTTAGCGGCAGGTTTGTTTGTTTGGGGCATTTATAGCATTAAACAAAACCCCATAGACGCCATTCCCGACCTCAGCGAAAATCAGGTAATTGTTTTTACTGAATGGATGGGCCGCAGCCCACAGGTAATAGAAGACCAGGTAACTTATCCGCTGGTATCCAACCTGCAGGGTATTCCTAAAATCAAAAACGTTCGTGGTACGTCTATGTTTGGGATGAGCTTTGTATATATCATCTTTGAAGATAACGTAGATATCTATTGGGCAAGAACAAGAGTTTTGGAAAGATTAAACTATGCACAACGATTATTACCGGAAGGCATTACTCCAACTCTTGGTCCGGATGGAACCGGCGTAGGACATATTTTTTGGTACACACTAAAAGCAAGGAATATGGATTTGGGGGAACAGAGGGCCTTGCAGGATTGGTATATAAAGTTTGCATTGCAAACGGTACCAGGTGTGGCAGAAGTAGCAAGTTTTGGTGGTTTTGAAAAACAATACCAGTTGGTGGTTGACCCTGTAAAGCTGCAATACTACAATGTTTCCTTAATGGATGTAATGAACAAAGTCAAAGCCAATAACAATGATGTTGGCGGACGAAAATTTGAGATGGCCGATATGGCTTACATCATCCGTGGGCTGGGTTACATAAAAAGTATAGAAGACCTGGAAAGCATTGCTGTGGGAAACTATAGCGGAATACCGGTTCGGGTAAAAGACATAGCAACAGTGCAAATGGGTGGTGATTTACGGTTAGGGATTTTTGACCAGAATGGTGATGGCGAAGTGGTGGGCGGCATTGTTGTAATGCGCTATGGCGACAATGCGAACAATGTAATAAAGGCTGTAAAAGAAAAAATAAAAGAAGTGCAAAAAGGATTGCCGGAAGGCGTAACATTTCATTTTGATTACGACCGGAGTGTGTTAATTGAAGAAGCAATAGCATCTATAAAAGGTACGCTCATTGAAGTGTTAATCACCGTATCTGTTGTTGTACTCCTGTTTCTTTTTCATTGGCGAAGTGCAGTGATCATTTTAATTCAGTTACCGGTGTCTGTTGCCATCGGATTCATTTTTCTGCAGGCATTTGGGATTTCTTCCAACATCATGTCGCTCACCGGTATTGCATTGGCAATAAGTGTAGTGGTGGATGACAGTATAGTGATGGTAGAAAATTCGTACCGCCACATCTCTGAAGCACAGGAAGCAGCCGATGCTTCGCCACCTGGAGTTAAAACGTAGAAATACCAGTTTGTAAAACAGTAGTAAGGATTAATGATGAAGAAAAATTAAATGTTGAATTGTTAGTGCAAAAGTTAAAAAATGTATGGTTGCCCGGCCTCCCTCTCTTTTGGAGAACTTGTCCCGACCTTTCGGGAGGAACCGAGGGTGAGGCTGAATAGAAAACTAAAAGTACAAGAGTGCGACGCAACAATGTTGATTGAAAAACAACTGTTGGGTTCAAAATAAAAGAAATGACAAAGAAGAAAAATTTATGGGTTTCATTCAAAGATTTATTCGTCAGCAAAAAAGATCCGCTAACTGCTGCTGATAAATTGCTGATCATCGAACGTTCCTCCAAACAGGTGGGCCCCGGCGTTTTCTTTTCTACTATCATTGTAGTTACTTCATTTTTACCAGTGTTTTTATTAACTGGTATGGAAGGGAAATTGTTCAGTCCATTGGCCTGGACAAAAACTTTCATCTTGTTAGTAGATGCTATCCTTGCCATTACCTTAACACCCGTTTTAATTTCTTTTATTCTGAAAGGCAGGTTGCGGCCGGATGTAAAAAATCCGGTTACAAGAATGTTGGAAAAAATTTACCGTCCGGCATTGAGCTTTTGCCTGAACTGGCGCAAAACAATCCTCGCCATTAATGTGCTGGCATTGGCTGTGGGCGTGTTTATGATGACCAGGCTGGGTTCAGAATTTATGCCACCGCTAGATGAAGGTTCCATCCTCTTTATGCCCGTAACGCTCCCGGATATTTCTAACAGTGAAGTGAAACGCTTGTTGCAGGTGCAGGATAAAATCATTAAAACAATCCCGGAAGTACACAATGTGTTGGGCAAGGCAGGCAGGGCTTATACTGCTACGGATAATTCTCCCATTAGCATGGTGGAAACCATCATTATGCTTAAACCTGCCAGTGAATGGCGCAGCGGTTTAACAAAGAATGATATCATTGAAGAGCTCAATTCCAAATTACAAATACCAGGCGTAACTAATGGATGGACACAACCCATCATCAACCGTATCAATATGCTTTCTACCGGCATCCGTACCGATGTAGGGTTAAAAGTATACGGACAAAATTTAGATACCATCTATGCTTTTTCGCAGATGCTTAAAAAAGAACTGGAAGGTATTGCCGGTGTAAAAGATTTATATGTAGAACAAATTACCGGCGGTAAATATATTGATGTGATCATCAAACGGGAGGAAATAAGCCGCTATGGTTTAAGTGTGGATGATGTAAATGCAGTGGTGGAAAGTGCATTGGGCGGAATGAAATTAACTACGACTGTGGAGGGCCGCCGCCGGTTTTCGGTAAATGCAAGATTTGGTCAGGACTTTAGAAATAACCTGCAGGATTTAAAACGCCTGCAGGTGCAAACAATGGGCTTTGGCCCCATACCGTTAGAGGCAGTTGCAGATGTAAAAATTACGGATGGGCCGCCAATGATCAACTCAGAAAATGCTTTGCTGAGAGGCACTGTTTTATTTAATGTAAGAGACAGGGATTTGGGCAGCACCGTTTCGGAAGCGCAAACAAAATTAAACGCAATGATGCAAAAAATGCCCAAGGGATATTTTATTGACTGGAGTGGGCAATGGGAAAACCAATTGCGGGCCAACAAAACGCTGAGGATTGTAATGCCCATAGTGTTGGTTATCATTTTTACGGTTTTGTACTTCACCTATCACTCTTTAAAAGAAGCGCTGTTGAGTATGATTACAGTTCCTTTTGCATTGATTGGTGGCGTGTATATGGTGTACTTCTATGGTGTTAATTTATCGGTAGCAGTTGCAGTGGGGTTTATTGCATTGTTTGGTATGGCCATAGAAACGGTAATGGTATTAACGATTTACTTAAACGAAGCCATGCAGCAATTGGTGAAGGATAAAGGCAATACCAAAGAGACGATAAAGCCGGGGGATATACGCCACTATGTAATTGAAGGCGCTACCAAGCGCTTGCGCCCGGTAGTAATGACGGTATCTGTCTCGCTATTTGGCCTGATTCCTATTTTATGGGCAACCGGCACGGGTAGCGATGTAATGCTCCCTATTACCATACCGCTGATTGGAGGAACACTCTCTGCCATTATTTATGTATTGTTTGTAACACCCATTGTTTTTGTAATGGCAAAAGAATATGAACTAAAACGCAAAGGCAACATTGATTTAATAGCCGTAAATGAGTAAATGACATTGATATGGAAATTATACTTACATCAACTATAACATGCCCCCATTGCGGTTATGAAAAGGCGGAAGAAATGCCCACTGATGCCTGCCGGTTTTTTTATACCTGTGAAAAATGCGGGGTAGTATTAAAACCAAAAACGGGGGACTGTTGTGTGTTTTGCTCCTACGGAAATGTTCCTTGTCCGCCGGTGCAAAATGATAAAAACTGTTGTGCTTAAATTTTAAAATATGAAAAAAATAATCTTTTTGTTCATCACTTTTCTTCCGGTTAACATGATTGTTGCACAAACGATGATGCTGAATAGCATTATTGACAGCGTTACAACTTCGCACCCGGTAGTGGAAATGTACAATAATGAGATCCGTTCTATGGATGAAGCTGCCAAAGGCGCCAAAAGCTGGATGCCGCCAGACTTTAGCACAGGTTTGTGGATGACACCCTACAATCCAAGCCTTTGGAAAAAAACAGATATGGGGCCGGGTATGGGGCAATACATGATCGGGGGGCAGCAGATGATTGCCAACCGGAAAAAATTAAATGCCGATGCAGCATATATGCAAGCCATGTCTCTTGTAGAAAAAGAAAAAAAGAACGCCAGCCTAAACGAATTGACCAATGATGCCAAACAGTTTTATTATGAATGGATCATTCTTAAAAAGAAATTAGTTGTGATAGATCAAAACGAAAGGCTGCTGAATTTTATGATTAAGAGTGCAGAGCTGCGTTACAAAAATGGGCTGGGCAAAATAAGTGCTTATTACAAAGCAAAAGCTGCATTGGGTAATTTACAAAACATGCAATTGATGTTCGAAAATGACATTAGAGAAAAGCGTATCCGCATCAATGCATTGATGGGCAGAAATGCAATGATTGATTTCGATATTGACACCAGCTTTTTGGTGAAGGATTACTCAACTATTGTTTTGGACAGTACGATTTTTTACAGCAACCGGAGCGATTTAAAAGCTATAGACAGGGACATTAGCCTTACCTGGCTAAAGCAGGAAACGGAAAGACAAAATCTCAAACCACAATTCGGGATCAGGTACGAACATATGTTTGGTTTCGGAGGTTTACCCATGCAATACTCCTTAATGGGAATGTTGAAACTACCACTAGCGAGGTGGTCTTCCAAAATGAATAAAGCAAATATTGAAAGTCTGAAATGGAAGGCCAATGCTTTACAATCTCAAAAAGAAATGATGCTAAATGAATACAGCGGCATGGCTTATGGAATGCTGAATGAAATAGCGTTGAAGAAAAAGCAATTGAAATTGTTTGAGGATAATATTATCCCCGCACTGACGAACAATTACAAAACCATGCAACTCGGCTATGAGCAAAACACCGAAGAATTATTTATGCTCTTTGATGCATGGGAAACCTTGAATATGACACAGCTTGAATACATCAATCAATTAAAGGATTTATTGCTCATGCAGGTTCAGTTAGAAAGAGTGCTGGAAATAAAATAAATAACAAAAAAAGGAAAATGTTTGTAAACAAAAAATATGATAGTTCTCCATCGCAATCAATACTATTGCTGTTGTTTGTGGTGCTGATGGTACTTTTTTCCTGTAAAGAAAAAAAAGTATCCGACCACACGCAGCACCAGGGTATGAATATGGATTCTTCTGTACCACATGAAAATGAAAACAGGAAAAGTTCCGCACAGGCAGCGGTATACACCTGTTCTATGCACCCTCAAATTATCAGGGATAAACCCGGCGATTGTCCGATATGCGGTATGGCCCTGGTAAAGAAAACTACGGACAACAAAAAAATAGATGGGTTCGACTTGAGTACTTTATTAAAACCCACCAATGAGTTTGTTATTTCATCAGTTCCTGTTACAACACTTGAACGAATAAACGAAAGGATTGAAGTAGATGCTTTGGGCACGGTGGCTTATGATACCCGTCATGCAGGAACTATTTCTGCGAGAGTGTCGGGGCGGATAGAAAAGCTATATGTCCGCTATCGTTTTCAAAAAATAAGTGCTGGCCAAAAAGTGCTGGATATTTACAGCCCCGAATTATTAACTGCACAACAAAACCTGTTGTTTCTTTTACAGAATGATGCTGGCAACAGCAGCTTCATCAATACTGCAAAACAAAAACTATTGTTGTTGGGTATGAGCACTGCACAATTGCAGCAGGTAATAAAAACACAAAGGCCCTCCTTTACCATTTCGGTATATAGCAAATACAGTGGCCACGTGCATGAAGCTGCCGGGGTAATGACTGGCAGGAACAATGATGGGGGCGCCATGAATGATGTAGCAGTTACTACCCGGGAATTACCTTTAAAAGAAGGCATGTATCTCCAAAAAGGGCAACGCATCTTTTCTGTTTATAACCCATCAAGGGTTTGGGCACTGCTAAATATTTATGCCGATAACCAGGGTTTGATAAAAAGAGGAAATGCTGTTTTATTAACGGCCGAAACAGCCCCCGATGTAACTTTCAGAGGAAGAGTTGATTTTATTGAACCCTTCTTTGGTAAAGAAAATAAAACATTGTCGCTTAGGGTATATTTTGATAATACCGCAATGCAACTGCCGGTAGGCAGCCAGGTAAAAGCAAGAATTTTATCGAGAGCACAATATGGTAACTGGTTGCCAACTGCCTCCATTGTATCGCTGGGGCTGGATAAAGTTGTTTTTGTAAAAGCACCCGGGGGCTTTATGCCGCATATTGTATCAACGGGGTTTACCAATAAAGGCAAAATACAAATTACCAGCGGATTGGTTTTAACGGATACGGTAGTGCGCAATGCACAATTCCTCATGGACAGTGAAAGTTTTATAAGGATTAAATAAACAATGATGAAAATAATTTGGATAACAGCAACTGCATTGTTACTCTTTGCATGCAACAGAAATAAGCAAGCAGATAAAAACGGGGAGATGGCCGACATGCAAATGCCTTCTAATGCCGCAGGAGGCCAAGATAAAAACAACAAACAAAAAGACAGCATGGCAAATATGCCGGGTATGGGCAGCAGGGATGGAGGAGATGTTATGGCGAATGAAGATAATCGCCCTGGAAATGATTCAAGCGCAGATGCTATAACACTGAGCGATCAGCAGGTACAGTTGGGCAATATTCATACAGATACTATTAACAGCGGCATGTTGGGCGATAAAATAGTTTTAGCTGCCACACTGAGTATAAACGCAATGAAAACAACTTCCATAA
>JBKJKD010000287.1:0-6722 GCA_046597635.1 Ferruginibacter sp.
AATACAACAAGAATCGCCAGGAGGGATCTTCCCGGTTTTTTTCCAACTCGTAGTTATATTCTTTGATTTTGATGGTAAGCAGATCGATGGTAACAACAGACCGGGAAAGAAAGCGCCCGATATTGAGGAAATAAAAACCTTCTCCTCTTGCCATGGTGATATCGACGGTTCCATTGTATAACATCCCATGCCTGATGAGTGCATCTAATGATGTGACTGGGTCGCCTGCAAAAAAATGATCGGCTATTTGTTTCTCCCTCACCAGGTGATAAAATTCATTGAGGCAAAGCCATACTTCTTTGGTGATGTGGTCCTGCACAGACCTGGCATTTTCCCGGGCTTGTGTAATGTTGTTAATAATAGAAAAAGGATTTTCCCTGTCTATAACAAGGTGCTGTAGCACCAATGCAGAATTATTTTCGATGGCTGTTATTTGATCTTCTTTAAGCTCACTATAAGTCTGTAATACAGATCGCCAATTGAAATCTGTCACTTCATCCTGCGAGGAAATATATTTTGTATGCAGCATGCGAAGCATACGGTTGGTACGCTCCATATATCTCGCCATCCAGAAAATTGATTCGGCAACACGACTTAGCATCCGGTAATTTTATTTTTCATTTAATAATTAGCTTCCTAATACCCAGGTATCCTTACTCCCCCCGCCCTGCGATGAGTTTACAACCAGCGAACCTTCTCTCAGTGCAACTCTTGTTAAACCACCCGGTACTATTTCTATACCCTCCGGGCCATACAAAGCATAAGGTCTCAGATCTACACGCCGCGGCTGCAGTTCTCCATTTAAATAGCATGGAGCAGATGATAAATTTATAATTGGCTGTGCAATGAAACTCCTTGGATCAGCCGTGATGGCTTTTTTAAAATCATCCATTTCTTGTTCTGTAGCTGAGTTTCCTATCAGCATACCATAGCCGCCGGACTCATTGGTTTTCTTGATGACCATCTTGTTCATATTTTCAAAAACCATTTTTCGATTTTCCGGATCTGCCAATTGATAGGTAGGCACATTTTTTAAAATAGGCTCTTCGTTCAGGTAATACCGAATCATGTCTGGCACATAAGAGTACACCGCTTTATCGTCTGCAACGCCATTCCCCATTGCGTTTACAATAGCTACATTACCTTTCCTATACGCCCAGTAAATGCCAGGCACACCAAGTACGCTGTCCGGACGAAATACCAGCGGATCAATAAATTCATCATCTACCCTTCTGTAAATCACATCTACCTTCTCCAACCCACGGGTAGTTTTCATGTACACAAAATGATTTTCCACAACAAGGTCACGCCCTTCCACCACTTCAATACCCATCAACCTTGCAAGGGTGGTATGCTCAAA
The DNA here is from genome assembly GCA_046597635.1 of Ferruginibacter sp. Classification (GTDB taxonomy): domain Bacteria; phylum Bacteroidota; class Bacteroidia; order Chitinophagales; family Chitinophagaceae; genus Ferruginibacter. The sequence goes on from JBKJKD010000287.1 coordinate 1,361, forward strand.
ATAAGCGGAGTTGAACATACCCGGCGTGAGCAGTACCACCGTGGGATTGCTGTTTTGCCTGTCGGAGAGTGCAAGCAAATTTTTTAGTAACCTGTCTGGATAATCCTTTACCGGCAGCACATTGTTTTTGGGGATAAGATCCGGAAATATCCTGTAGGTAATGCTTCGGTTTTCCAGCATGTAAGAAACTCCCGAAGGTGTTCTCAGGTTATCTTCCAACACATAAAACTGACCATCATTATCACGAATCAAGTCTACGCCAGAAATGTGCGTATAGATATCAAAGGGCACATCTACATTTACCATCTCTCTTAAAAAACAGGGGCAGGAGTAAATTAATTTGGCAGGAATGATACCATCCTTTATAATAAATTGCTGGTGATAAATATCTTTCAGGAAAACGTTGAGGGCTTTCAACCTTTGTTTTATTCCTGCCTCTATGTGCAGCCATTCATCTGCTTTTATAATGCGGGGTACCACATCAAATGGAAATATTTTTTCAACCCCCTCGCCGCTGCTGTAGACTGTAAAAGTAACGCCCTGGCTCATAAAGAGCTTTTTTGCCTGCTCATCTTTACGGGTCATTTCCTCGGCGGTGATGCTGCTAATGGCAGAAACAAAGTTTTTGTAATGGGCCCTTACATCTCCGTTGCCATACATTTCGTCCCAGATATCGGGATGCTCTAAATATTTCTTTAACAGAGAATGCTCGTCCATAATAGCTAAAATATTAAGTTAAGAAAGCACCGTAAACATATGGAAGCAATGGAGGCAAACAGGCAAAATGCAGTGAAGCATATTTTGCGCTGCTGTAATATAATAACTGTTTTTGAAAATTGATGCGGGAGGCTCAAATAGTTTTGCCTTAGGTATCAACAGGTGAATGCTGGCGAGCGTACACTACAAGAAACTTTACCAGTCTAAACAAAAAAACCAACAACAAGTTTACAAACAACATTACCCCCAAAAAAGGGAATGGGCAGATGCAGTGCGCTAGACCTATTCTAGATCTATAAGGTTTTGAAAACCTTATAGGTCTAACCTTATAGGTCTGGAGTGTTCGCATTAAATGATTATATTAGTAAAACAAAATAGTTGTATGTCAAACCAACACTTACCGCTACTGCCCAATCATTATTTTCACCTTTACAACCGGGCAGTTGGAAACGAGTTGCTTTTCAGAAACGAAGAAAACCATCGATATTTTCTTCGCAAAATGAAGGAATACATTTTACCTGTTGCACAAATCTGGACGTACTCCCTGATGCCAAACCATTTTCATTTACTGGTAAAAATAAGGGAGGATAGTGAAATAGAGGCCTATTACAAACTGAAGAAAAGGAAGGATTATGACCCCGCCGCCCAGTTGATATCAGATTTTATTATGGAACAATTTAGCAATTGGTTAAATGGTTACTCAAAAGCCTATAATAAAATGTATGCCAGGCAGGGTGCCTTGTTTTTAGATTATCTAAAGAGGTCGATGGCCCATGATGATAATGACATCACGAGCTTTATCTTCTACATTCATAAAAATGCTGTTCATCATCGTGTTACCCGCCAGATAGGAGAATGGAAATATGATGGTTACCCCACGCTCATTTGTAACAGCCATACTGACCTGGCCAGGTCTGAAGTAATTGATTGGTTTGGTTCAGTAGAACGATTGATCCAGTTTCACAAACAACCTGTGGACCTGAGAGACAAGGGCGACTATTTTGACTGATAAGTTTAAAAGACCTGTAAGGTTTTAATGATGTTATACCTATAAGGTTTTAAAAACCTTATAGGTATAAATGAGAGTTTCTTATTTACTCAAATGCATACTTCTTTCCTTGTACAACTGGCGGAAATATGGATCCCGCAGGTCTTTAATGAAACGAATGGCTTCACCAGTACTTTTCATCTCTGGTCCTAACTCTTTATTTACACCGGGAAATTTATTGAAGGAGAAAACAGGTTCCTTTATTGCAAAACCCGTCATCTTCTTTTCGAAGGTGAAATCCTTTATTTTATTGGCACCTACCATTATTTTGGTGGCAATATTTAAGTAAGGTATCTGATAGGCTTTTGCAATAAAGGGCGTGGTACGGCTGGCCCTTGGGTTGGCTTCTATCACAAAAACATTCCCGTCTTTGATGGCAAACTGCACATTGATCAAACCTTTAATATTTAAAGCCCTCGCAATTTTTTCTGCATATTCTTCCATGGTGTGCACTATCAGCGGAGAAAGGTTGAATTGCGGCAATACGGCATTGCTATCACCGCTGTGTATACCCGCCGGTTCAATATGTTCCATCACACCCATCACATGAAAATCTTCGCCATCAAATATGGCATCAATCTCTGCTTCCTGGCAACGATCCAGGAAATGATCTATCAAAATTTTATTACCGGGCAAATGTTTGATCAAACTTAAAATACCTTTTTCCAGTTCATCATCATTCAGTACAATTCTCATACGCTGCCCGCCAATCACATAACTCGGACGAATCAATACCGGGTAGCCTACTTCTTTAGCAGCTTCAATAGCTTCATCCGTGTTGTAGGCGGTGGCGTATTTTGGATAAGGAATACCAAGCTCTTTTAGCAAGTCACTAAAACGCCCACGGTCTTCTGCAATATCCATACTATCGAAACTGGTGCCGATAATTTTAACCCCTTTTTCATGCAACTTTTTAGCGAGCTTTAAAGCCGTTTGGCCACCCAACTGTACAATGACTCCCTCTGGTTTTTCATGCTCGATAATTTCCCAAAGATGCTCCCAAAACACGGGTTCAAAATAAAGCTTATCGGCAATGTCAAAATCTGTACTTACCGTTTCGGGGTTGCAATTTACCATGATAGCTTCGTAGCCCAGTTCCTTTACCGCCAGTAAACCATGCACGCAGCAATAGTCAAATTCTATACCCTGACCAATCCTGTTAGGGCCGCTGCCCAAAACAATAATCTTCTTTTTATCAGAAACGATCGACTCATTGGAGAGCAATCCTCCCCCTTCGGGCGAGATAGAGGGGGCTTCGAATGTAGAATAGAAATAAGGCGTCTTCGCTTCAAACTCCGCACTGCAGGTATCTACCATTTTAAACACACGGGTAAGGCCCATGGCTTTGCGGCGTTCGTAAATTTTATCCGCATCTTCTTCCTGCATAATACGCACAATTTGTTCGTCGCTAAACCCCAGAAATTTGGCTTCTGTTAAAACATTGTCCGGCAAAGTGCCAAGGCCATATTTGGCAATCTCTTTTTCGCAATCGCAAATTTTTTGAATCTGGTAAATAAACCAGCGGTCTATCAAGGTGCTTTCACAAATTCGTTTTACGCTGGCGCCGGCCATCAGCGCATCTTTAATGCGGAAGATGCGATCCCATTTCGGAATCTTAATGTATTCTATCAACTCGTCTGCATGCATTAAACTTTTTCCATAATAACCCAGGCCAACAGCTTCGTTTTCTAAACTTTGACAAGCTTTTTGCACCGCCTCCGCAAAACTTCTTCCAATGCCCATCACTTCTCCCACACTCTTCATCTGAAAACCGAGCGTATCGTTGGCCCCTTTAAACTTATCAAAATTCCAGCGGGGTATTTTTACAATTACATAATCCAGCGCAGGCTCAAAATAAGCAGAGGTAGATTGGGTGATTTGGTTTTTTAATTCATCCAGGTTGTAACCAATGGCAAGTTTGGCAGCAATTTTTGCAATGGGATAACCGGTGGCTTTACTGGCCAAGGCTGATGAACGGCTCACCCTGGGATTTATTTCTACCACAATAATTTCTTCTGTTTGCGGGTTTAGGGCAAATTGCACATTGCAGCCTCCGGCAAAATTGCCCAGGTTGCGCATAATACTAATTGCAGTGTTGCGCATGAGCTGGTAGGCTGTGTCGCTCAGGGTCATGGCTGGGGCAACGGTGATACTATCCCCCGTATGAACACCCATGGGGTCAAAATTTTCTACACCACAAATGATTACAACATTGTCATTATTATCTCTCAGCAATTCCAGCTCAAATTCTTTCCATCCGAGTATAGCTTTTTCTACCAGCACTTCGTGAATGGGGCTGGCAGTAAGTGCCCTGTTCAGCGCTTCGTCCAGTTCTTCTTTTTTAAATACAATACCACCGCCAGTACCACCAAGGGTAAACGAAGGGCGCAACACAAGGGGAAAACCTATTTCTTGTGCAAATTCTTTTCCTTCCAAAAAAGAGTTGGCAATTTTTGCCTCACAAACGGGTATGCCCATCTCTATCATCCATAGTCTAAACTTCTCTCTATCTTCTGCTTTATCTATGGCCTTTATATCTACCCCAATCAGTTGAACCGAATATTTTTCCCAAATGCCCAACTCATCTACCTCTTTGCAGAGGTTCAGCGCTGTTTGCCCGCCCATGGTAGGCAACACGGCGTCAATATCATTTTCTTCCAATATTTGCTCAATGCTTTCCACCGTAAGCGGCAGCAGGTAAATCCGGTCAGCCATCATCGGATCGGTCATGATAGTAGCCGGATTACTGTTGATGAGTACAACCCTGACGCCTTCTTCTTGCAGGCTTCTTGCAGCCTGAGTGCCACTGTAATCAAACTCACAAGCCTGGCCTATTACAATGGGACCGGAGCCAATAATTAATACCGATTTTAGGGAGTTGTTTTTAGGCATAATGGGAAGTTGCCGTTTTTGGAGCGGCTCGCAAAAGTACTTGTAAAAAAAATGTACGGCAAATTTTTGAGGGGCTATTAAGATTTTTATAAAATGTACTACAAGGGCCTTCGCAAGGCACTGTATTTGTAACTTTGAAACAATTGAACCTAAACCGTGGTCCAGCAACCCTAACATGTGCTGTTCACCTTATGGGTGATTCACTAAATATTTATAATGAAGAAAATCTTACCAGCCATTGCATTCCTTGTTTTTTCAACTTTCATTTACCAGAGCACTTTGGCTCAACTCCTGCAGCCGAGGGCATACCCGAAAGGCTACTTTCAATGGCCGGTAGGTGCAAAAGTGGCACTGGTAGCTAATTTCGGAGAACTAAGGCCCAACCATTTTCATATGGGGCTTGATTGCAGAACAGAGCAGGTAGAAAACAAGCCCGTATATGCTGCCGCTTCAGGCTACATTGCCAAAGTAAAAATTGAACCATGGGGTTTTGGCCGGGCACTCTATGTAAACCACCCCAATGGTCTCACTACATTATATGCACACTTAAACGATTTCTATCCGGCCCTCGAGGCCTTCATTAAAAAGCAACAATACCAGCTGCAAAAATGGAACGTGTTTTTGGATATTCCTCCGGCAATGTTCCCGGTGAGCAAGGGCGCACTCATAGCATACAGCGGTAACACAGGCGGGTCGCAAGGGCCA
>JBKJKD010000082.1:0-7657 GCA_046597635.1 Ferruginibacter sp.
TTCACATCACTCCTTCAACAATCTAAACGCATATCTTTTCTCATCCACAAGAGCATTCAGCACATAAACTCCGGGGGCCAGCGCAAGTTTATTGAGCGCCAATTGATAGGTGGAAAAACCGGAGGATGCTATTTCAACATTTGCCAAACGTTTACCATTTAGATCCGTCAAGATAAAGCTTAGTTTGCCCGTAGGTGTTTTATCAAAACGGATATTAATGTTGTTGCTGAAAGGGTTATTCAGCACATGCACCCTCTGTGTTGCTGAGCCATTTTTAATAATGATGGTCGGGCTTATTTTTTGTTGTGCGTCAATGTCCTTTATCACTAAACGATAATAGTTAATAGAAGCTGCCACCTGTTTATCAAGCAAGCTGTATTTGCGTTGGCTACTGCTGTTGCCTGCTGCTTTTACTGTGCCGATAGTGGTGAAGTTGTTTCCGTCGTAAGATCTTTCCACATCAAACTCTTTGCTATTTATTTCGGCAGAAGTAGCCCACTCCAATAAACTATAGGTTCCCTGCAGGCGGCCCGAAAAGTTTAACAGCGTTACAGGCAACACCGCCATGGAGCCGGGTATGCCAAATCCAAACCCCGAGAAGCCATTGCTAAACGTGGCCGTGAGAGCATATTTTGTTCCAAGATTGGTGATGATGGGCGTTACTACCTGCGTAGTACCTACACCCGCAGGTTCGGGGTTGGCTGCAGTGGTGCTGCTGATTTGCCCCGGCACTTTTATCATTTGGATATTACTGAATGACTGTCCGGTGGCGGCCACCCATCCATCTGCTTCTGCTTTGGTAAAATAGAAAGTGATGTCATAAGTACCTGATGCATTATTGGAAGCGGGTAGCACCCGGTAGGTTTTATTCATTAAATAATTGGCAGGAGTATTGTTCCAAAATGCCGTGTTGCCCGTACCTGCCCGGTCGATGATTAACTGCGTACATCCGTAATTGTTAGCGCTTGTATTTTTTACCCTTGCCAGCAACTCACCGCTACCGGAATAAAAATACTGGTCGCTGCTACCGGGCATATACTCGCTGCGGGTAGTACTTAGTGCAGTGGCAATTGAGGTGCCTGCAAAGGATGCGGTAAAGGTGGTTCTCGGCCGGTTATCATCTACAAAGGCGGCGGGCAACAAACAACCAGCTGCCGATTCGTTGGTATAGTTTGCAAATGCAGATGTTCGTACGCCAGTTCCCAAAGGAGCAGAATTACCCTGCACGATGTAGGAAACTGCAGCGGAATTTGGGCCGTTGTCAAAACAATATTGTACCACTATATTAGAAACGCCATCCCATGCAAATGGAGTGCTAAATGGAATGTTATTAGCAGTAGGTGCGTTAAACTGGCCCGCAGCTGTAGTGGCATAATTGCCGGTGTACACCTGTGTAAATGCGGCGCTGGCAAAGCCATTGGATAGACTGGATAAGCTGGTATTGGCCAGTGAAACAGTGAAGCCGTTAAAGGTGTAGGAGTTAGGAGAAACCACATACACCTGTAATGCAGTAATATTTCCAGCACTTAAAAAACCTGCCGCTTTCAATTCGCTGGCAGTATAGATACATTGTAACCGATGCTTTAGTTTATCGGCCCGAAAAGGAGACATGGTGCTGGCATTGGTATTGGCGTTACCAGAAATATAATCCCCGGCACCGTCGGCAACAGCCCCGAGGTCATTGTCTGAAATTGCCATACTATAGGTTTGAAAACCAGTTCCCTTTTGTGCTGTAGTAGATCCCGTAATGGCATAACCTATTTTTATTACTTCGGTCAGTTCCACTTCTGCATCATTATAAATTCTCAGACTAATGGTTTTAGGTGCTATAGCCCCGCTGGCAAATACCAGACTGGAAGAAGGTGAATTAAAATCTCCATTGGTTGTCATGTCAAAATCAATTCCCGGCACAGCCGTGGAAGCGGCCAGTACACTGAGTGTGACTGTGGCGTCGCCAGTTGGTGCATTGGCAATACCCATTTGAAAAGTATAATCTTTATAATTTCTGCAACCGGTTGTAAATTCTGTTAGCTCCGTTGCAGCAGCTACTGCGGTGGTAAAATTGATATCGGGAGTTGTGCTGTTTGGCACGGCTGCGGTAAATAATCCCCGGCCATGGGTTGATGCCACTATGGTTCTATCTGCTGGCCGGTACTGCAGCATATCCACCCTTACATTGGCAAGTCCTGAATTGGTTGGTTCCCAATCGGTGGCAGCTCCATTCAGGTCGTCGGTTGACCATACGCCCAGTTCTGTTGCAATGATTGCATGATCATTATTGCGTGGGTCAAACATAGCCCATCGCACTGGCATATCTGGCAGGTTGCCCTCTACTGCTGTAAAAGTAGCAGACGCCTGGGTGGCGTTTTTTGATTCAAATACACTTTCCAGTCCATAATTGCTAGCGGTAACCAACATGTGATCTTCATTGGAAGGGTCTATCGCAATGCAGGATATGGAGCCGAATGTAAATGAACCGCCTACGCTCACCCCTGTTTTAGAGTTACCGGTGTTGGCATTGTCTACCCTTATAATACCCCCACCCTGTAATCCAAAATACACCCGGTTTGGTGTTAAAGGAGAAACCGCCACATGGGTAACCCGGGAGCCAGCAAACTGTGGTACGGTTACAAAACTGTTGGAGAAGCCGGCAGTAGCCGGATCATCCCAGCGCAAAAATGTATTGATGTTACTAAAAGAGTTGACCAGGTTGGCGGCATATAGTTTTTTACCCAGGTTATCATAATCGGTAGGGTTAATGAAGGAGCCATAGTTATTAAAATTTCGGGACGAAAAATTAGTGCCCCCATCTGTAGAAACAAAATAGTTATTGTACACATAGGAGCTAATCTGAATGTTCGGGTTGTCCTGATCAATGTGGCAAAAGCCTCCGTCACCTCCTGTTACTTCAACTGTACTGTTTATTCCAGCTGCATTAAAGCGCTGGGTGCCGTTGTCCTGGGTGCCACCCAGGAAATAGTTTGCACTAGATGGATGGGCAGCGACGGAATAGAACTGCGTAACGTTGTAGCCTGAATTTTTATTTGTGAATGTGGGTTTTGTTCCGATCACATTAGCATTTACAGTATAGGCAATGCCACCATCAGTTCCCCATACCGCCCTTGAAGAACTTCCAGGTGCGTAAGCAATCACATGATGATCTGCATGTACATTTTGTGCTGACGAAAATGCCGGGGCACCAAACAAACTCCAGGAGGTCATTTGCGTCCAGGTGCTACCACCATCGTTTGAACGCAAAGCGTCTACGCCGCCTATGTACAAAGAATTAAAATCATTCGGGTCAACCGCCGCCACAAGATCATACCATGCCTGCCCGCGGGTAAAGTTTGAATTGCTTCCTTGGTCTACAATGGTAGGTACCGTTTTAACCGACCAGCTATTTGTGCTGCGGTTATATTGTTGTATAGAACTACAGTTGCCGCTGTTATTGGCCGATTGAAAGAGGGCATAAGCAATATTTGCGTTGGATGGAGCGCAAGCCAATTCTACCCTGTACCAGCCACCGCCACCAACGATGGTTCCTGCGCTATTGGGCGTGATGTCTGTCCAAGTACCTGGGGCGCCGGTATTGGCGCCATTGATACTAAAATCTGAAATGTAAATTCCGCCACCTGTGTTGATGGTACCGAGGCATGCATAAACATCTCCGTTGGCGGCCAGTTCAATGTCGGCACCATAAGGCGTATTCGTATTAATAAGGCCACCTAATGTTGGCGTCCAGGTATTCCCTCCATCGGTGGAGCGAAAAATACCTTTGGCTGCATTCACCCTCTCCCGTACCGCTGCTAAAAGATTACCGTTGCCATCAATCAGGAGGTCGTTTATGTAATTGAAATTGGCGGTACTCACCAGTCTTGTCCAGTTAACGCCGCCATCTGTACTTTTCCAAATACCGAGCCCCTGCACAGCATCGCCATTAAACCAACCTTCGCCTGTCGCAAAATACATCTCTTGTTTATTGGCTGGGTTTTGTACAATGCTGGTGATGGCAATGTTATCAAAAAGGTCGTTCACTTTGTTCCACACAGGGGCAACTGCTGTAATATCATTTGTGTACCACAGGCCGCCCGCTACACTACCTGCCCATATTTTTTTATACCCGTTGGCAGCATCGTTTAAATCAAAGAGTACTGCCCGGGTGCGCCCTCCAATATTTACCGGGCCCCGCTCCTGCCAGTTGATACCCGTAACTGCACGAAGCGGATTGTTGTCCTGTTGTGCGATCCTTGTATTTTTTATTTCCATCGCATTGAGCAATCTTTCCCTTGGCACAGCATTCAGGCTGAGGTCTTTTGTAAGTTCAAAGTCCTGTTGCATGGCAAGGTCAATACGATCTTGTTCGGCTGATTTTTCACCCGGGCCGGATTTGGATAATTCGGACCTGGATATATTAAGCAACAGAAAAACGACCGCTACTATTGCTGCCAACAGAAAAACGGACAAGAGATTTTTTTTCATAACAGGCATTTAGTTTGAAACAAAGTGATTATTGGTTGTCTATCTTAAATATAATTGAATGTATAAAAGAATGCAAGTGGTATTTTAGATCTGGGAGATTGGTAAGCAGAAGCTAAGTAGAATAACAGGTAAAATAAATCAGAAAATCTGCAAGCTTGGAAATGATGAAGATTCTCGATAAATGATGTTTGTCTCTAAACGATTGCTAAAACCTGTGAGAACTTCGTAGTACACAATCATGTATTTTTTCCTTACTCAAGAACCCGTGAGCTCTGCTAAATGTATTTTTTTTGCATACCTATTTTTTGACAATTAAAATTTTTTCAAGTTTTTCAATCCGCTTCAATATTTCATCATTTTCTTTTATCAATTCATCATGTTGTGTTGAGAGTTCCTGTACTGGTTTTACCAACGGTGCTAGAAACTCTGCATACCTTAGTGGATATAAATCTTTATCATTTATGGACGCATCTTGGCCGAGTTGAAGATAACAGCACTTAACCGGTGTTGCACAGGCAAACCACTGGTAAATTTGGCCCAGCATTCATAGCGTCATTTTCGATACAATTGTATCTACTTCTGAGGATCACAGTAAATAAAGACGAAAGAGTAGCAAAGAGATTCCGCATCAATTACTTTGCTAATGTGCAATAGGTGTACTTAACTGCAGCTTCTCTCTCATTTTAGGAAGTAAAATTATTTTTCCACGAATAAATTATACTACGTGGGGTTAGATGTGGGTATTTAAAACCAAATTTATTTTGATCAAATGGCATTAGTCAGTTGGAGGGACAGTGATCCCAAGGAGTTTCGTTCAACCCTATCCATATTGTCACCAATAAACTATAACCTGCCCATTGCCCCCAATAGCATCGGGAAAGCCGCCACCGCCTCCGGGCTCACTTCCTTTAAAACCAGCATTATTTAAAACTACAGCAGTGCCAGCCGAATTCAATTTCCGCCAGCCAGAACGGCCACCGGTTCCGGGTCTTAAAGGGGCATCACCACCATCGGCATTTCTTTGAAAAATAAAATATCCGAGAGGGCTGTTTTCATAAAAAAAATCGTTTGGTTTGGCAGACTGCCCATCAATTCCAAAATAATTTACATTGGGCAGGTATGGGCCTGCAGCATTGAATGTACCTTGAGAAAATACATAATTAGCGTTGTTGCCCCCTCTGGCCGTTAGTGTTAATGCTCCACCTAATAATGTGACGGTGGAGGAAAGACCCTGAACACTACCGCCGCAAGAAACACAACCTCCGCCTGCGCCTACATTTGCATTTAAAGAGGTATACGTGCTTACAGGGATTACGGCATAAATATAACCTCCTGCACCACCGCTACCGTCTGTATTTGCCTGTCCGCCACCGCCCCAAATTTCTACGGCAACTTCTGTAACTCCCGCAGGAAAGGAAAAAGTACTAGTAAGAGTAGGAGCAGTTCCACCGTCATTTCTAAAGACTCTAAAATTTTTAAACCGGTCCTGGCCAGCCCAGCTCATGGTACCATTTCCATTACTGCGCAAGAATTGTCCGCTTTCGCCCGAGGCTCCGTTTGCTTTTAACTCACCGCTTACATTCATATCGCCTTTTACATCTAAAGGATATTGTGGTGTAGCTGTGCGTATGCCTACGAGCCCTGTAGGCGTAATTTGCATGATCGTATCTTTATTGTTTACAGTTAGATCTGAGCTGCTCGAAACCCTTAAGCCAGTTTCCTGATTGCTGGTTAAGTGCATGTCTGTGCCTGCTGCACCGGAGTTTCTATTGCTAAAAATGAGTTGGCTGGTATCTTTATAATCGTTGCTGCTGATTTTTACAACAGATTTTACCGGTTTTTTTACTTCTAAGGTAGCAGTGGGTGTTGTTGTACCGATACCTACATTCTGAGCTTTTACAAAAAAGGTCAGAAATACAATTGGCAATAATAAGAATAGTCTTTTCATACTTTTCATTTTGTTTTAAGTAGTTGAACCAAATCATTTTTATTTGTTTGTCGTTTGTAGCTAACCAGTACAAAAAAATTTTAAACCCTATATTGTATGAACAGGGTAAGCACTGCTACTGCGGCTATTTATATCGTTAGTTTTCCGCCTCATGCTACTGAATAATTCGCATATACTTATGCATCAAAATTTCCGCCTGTATTATACTCGTTTGGATATCCCAGCCTGCCAGGAAACTAGCAGCGGTTTTAAAAGCTTTTTCCGCAGCAGCACCCGTTGGCTTTTGAAGGCCTTTCATTTTGATATTCCATTTGTTTCTAATTTTTAGGTAGCAGTTATTGTGCTGGTTCCTACGAGTTGCGCAAATACTAATGAACAGCCAGAGCTACTTCAAAAAGACAATACCTTTTTTTGATATTTAATAATTAAAAATATGATTATTGGATGATATGACCATAACAGATTTTATGCATTTTGACAACCAACAATTGCTTTTCAGCATCTGCTTAATAATCGTTGTCCCACCACTCCATACAATCTAGGGTTGTGATTTTGAAGTTCGATTTCCACAGCATTTTTGAATCCTATTTTAGTAAAAAACAGGAGGTACTAATTTTTAATTATTACTGAAATGTTGAGATGAGCGCTGGCGGTAAAAAAAAGCTATTTAAAGGCGTTGGTTTTCCCACAGAACTGTGCAACCTTACCAGAATTTATAAAAATATTGTACGCCCTTTTTAGGTAGCCACATCATCATATTGTAGTACATAGTTACCGAGCAGGTAGCTGGTACATTCCACCCACCAGGCACTGCCCGGCAGAGGAGCTCATTTTTTGGTAAGGAGCAGTGTTTCTAGCCTCTCAATGCGGTGCATTATTTCTTGATTTTGTTTTATCAATTCATCATGTTGTGTTGAAAGTTCTTGTACGGCTTTTACGAGCGGCACCACAAACTCTGCATACCTTAAGCCTTATAAATCCTTTTCATTTTTCGCAGCATCTATTCCACTAAAATCAAAGCCAAGTTCTTTGGCAGCTTTTTCTACCTCCTTTGCTATGAGGCCGGTGTACACCATTTGTTCTTTTTGTTTGCGGGCTTCTGCTACCAATGGTGTTGTATCATCGGAATGTATCCATATTAAATCAGTACCATTACTTTTTCGTAATCTTATTAGTGGCCTGATATTGCTTTGTGTACTGGCGGCATCTATTACAAGCTGAGTGGTATCG
>JBKJKD010000331.1:0-24486 GCA_046597635.1 Ferruginibacter sp.
TTGAAATGAAGGGAGGGGAAAATTCAAAATTCAAAATTCAAAAGTCAAAAGTCAAAGCTGAAAAATGTAAGGTTGACACCAAAAGTGAAAGGCTGTAACCGCGGCAAGGGACTAAAGTCTAAGGGGCTGCCTTGTATTGGTTGAATTGCCCCGCCCGTAAGGGCGTGGGTGAAAAAATAAATGAGTCGCCTGGCTTTAGCCCAAAAGCAGTAAGTCAGGCAAACAAAGTTGACGATCAGAGGTAAGGGGAAAAAAGGCAGAAGTCAAAACCTGTTTGACGGCAATGGGCTCAACTCAGTGACACACAATCTATAAATGATACTAATAATAACAACATACAACTAATTTTACCATACTAAAAACAACACACACCATGAAGGAAAGTATAATGAAGGTTTGGCAAAAACGTCCGCTGATCATCAGTGGACCCTGCAGTGCGGAAACGGAAGAACAGGTAATGCAGACAGCACAGTTGCTGGCAGACACCGGTAAAGTGGATGTGCTTCGTGCCGGCATTTGGAAACCCCGTACCAAACCGGGTTTGTTTGAGGGTATTGGTGTAAAAGGATTACCCTGGCTGGCACAGGCCAAAAAACAAACTGGTTTACCCACAGCGGTAGAAGTGGCTACCTCCAAACATGTAGAAGATGCTTTACAATTTGATGTGGACATTCTTTGGATAGGCGCACGCACCACCGTGAATCCTTTCAGTGTGCAGGAAGTGGCAGATGCTCTGCGGGGTACCTCAGTTCCTGTATTAATTAAAAATCCCATCAACCCCGATTTGGAATTGTGGAGTGGTGCGATAGAAAGATTGCAAAAAGCAGGCGTGAAAGAAATAGGCATGATTCACCGCGGCTTTTCCAACTACGGAAACACACAATACCGCAATGCTCCAATGTGGCACCTCCCCATTGAAATGAAAAGACGTTTCCCTGAGATGCTCATCGTGTGCGACCCTTCGCATATTTGTGGCAACAGGCTTATGCTTCAATCCGTAGCTCAAAAAAGTATTGATCTTGATTTTGGCGGTCTCATGCTGGAAAGCCATATTGCTCCGGATGATGCATGGAGCGACGCCAAGCAACAGGTTACACCAGAGCGCCTCAAAGAAATTATAGAAACCATTGTATGGCGTACCGACCATTCTAACCAGGAAGATTTTGTCACAGCTTTGGCAACTTTAAGGGAACAGATCAACCATATTGACAATGAACTGTTGACCTTAATAGGACAGCGGATGAAGATTGCTGATAAGATTGGTGCCTTTAAAAGAGACAATAACATCACCATTTTGCAAACCAACCGCTGGAACGAAATATTGGAGAGAGCCACAGCTGAAGGAGAGAAGCTGGGCCTAAGCAAAGAGTTTGTGGTGAGGTATTTTGATGCCGTGCATTTGGAAAGCATCAGCCACCAGAACAAGGTGATGTATGACGAGAAGTAGGGATTAGTTCATTAGTGAATTAGTTGATTGGTTAATTAGTTGATTGGTTAATTAGTTGATTAGTGAATTTGTTAATTAGTTGATCAATCTGTAAGGGAATAACGAATGTGGCCACTTACCAATTTGCATTGTCCATTGTCCATTGACCATTCATAAAATGACCATTACCCCTTCACCCCTTAACCAAAGCGCCAACCCGCAACAGTTGAAGTATGAGAAAAGAGATATTTAAATTTTCCAATAAAGCAGTTGAATATATTTTCAACGGATCATTTACACAATTGCCCATCTTGTTTCAAAGAGATAAAGTGGTAATTGTTACTGACGAAAACGTGTACAAGCTGCATGCAGATAAAATGGAGGGTTTCGCAGTTATTAAATTACCGGCAGGGGAAGAGTTTAAGCAACAGCGAACCGTGGATGACATCATCTCCCAGTTGCTAGCGCTGCAGGCAGATAAGCAGACGGTTTTGGTAGGAGTAGGTGGCGGCGTGGTGACAGACATGGCAGGGTATGCCGCCAGCATTTACAAAAGAGGGATCAAACTCGTACTGGTACCTACTTCAATATTAGCCATGGTAGATGCTGCCATAGGGGGCAAAAATGGGGTAGATGTAGGTCCCTTTAAAAATATGGTCGGTACCATTTACCAACCAGATCAATTGATTTTTGATTACAGTTTTCTCCATACACTTCCACACGAAGAATGGGTAAATGGTTTTGCTGAGATTATCAAACATGCCTGCATTAAGGATGCTGATTTTTTTGATTTCCTGGCTACAAAGTCGGTAACAGATTTTAAAGACAACCCCGCACTGCTGGCAGAACTAATAGAAAAGAATATTGCTATTAAAACATCAGTTGTTTTAAATGATGAGTTTGAAACCGGCGATAGGAAGCTGCTCAACTTTGGTCATACCATTGGCCATGCCATAGAAAATTTGTACAGCTTGCCCCACGGCCATGCAGTGAGTATAGGCATGGTAGCCGCTTGCAGTATTAGCGAGGAGATGAATAACTTTCCCTCCGCCAGCAAACAAAAGCTAATCGATGTGTTACAGCAGTATCATTTGCCGGTGAAGCTCAGTTTTGACAAAGAGAGCGTGTGGGACTTGTTGCTCATGGATAAAAAAAGAGCGAACAACAGCATGAGTTTCATACTGCTTGATGCAATTGGTAAAGCCGTGGTTACACCCATACCATTACCACAGTTAAAAGATTTAATTGATCAATGCCTTTAGGCAACATTTAGTTTATGCAAATACAAATAAGCCCATCTACTTTAAAAGGCGAAGTAACAGCGCCAGCCTCTAAAAGCGCCATGCAGCGAGCCTGTGCGCTGGCATTGCTGCACAACGGCGATACCATCATACACAATCCCGGGCAAAGCAACGATGATAAGGCAGCCCTATCCATCATACAAAATTTAGGAGCGCAAATTGAAAAGATTGATGGCACCTCCTTAAGGGTGACAGGGTCCAAAGTCTTATACACTTCGCAGCTCTCACCCTTTGAGGGAGATGTAGAGGGGGCCTCTTTTTCCTGTGGCGAAAGCGGACTCAGTATACGCATGTTTACGCCCCTTGCTGCATTGAGTTCGGCGCCTTTAACCGTTACGGGTAGTGGCAGTTTGCTTACACGACCTATGAACTTTTTTGATGAGGTGCTGCCACAACTCGGCATAAAAGTAGAGTCCAACGAAGGCAGGCTTCCCTTGCAACTTCAGGGACCACTGCTGCCAAAAGATATTACTGTAGATGGTTCCCTCAGTTCGCAATTTTTAACCGGTTTACTACTTGCCTTTGCCAAAGTAGCAATGGCACCCGTGAGGATCACCGTGATAGATTTAAAAAGCAAACCTTACATAGATCTTACGCTGCAAATGATGGCGTATTTTGGATACGAGGTTGTGAATAACAACTACCAATCTTTCGATATCAAAACAAGTGAACCATTCAGCAAAGGAACAATTCAGTATACCGTAGAGGGAGATTGGAGTGGTGCTGCATTTTTATTGGTAGCTGGCGCTATTGCTGGCAAGATAAATGTAAAAGGCCTCGATGTTTTTTCTACCCAGGCAGACCGTGCCATTTTGCAGGCGCTGATGATGTGCAAGGCTGTGATAAGCATTACCCCGGAAGAAATTACCATAGAGCCGGCATCATTGCAACCATTTCATTTTGATGCCACCCACTGCCCCGATCTTTTTCCACCGCTGGTTGCGTTGGCGGCCTACTGCCAGGGTACATCTGTTATAGAAGGTGTAACCAGGCTGGCACACAAAGAGAGTAACCGGGCTTTAACATTGCAGGAAGAGTTTGGTAAAATAGGTCTTGTGGTAAAATTGCAGGACGACTTAATGATCATAGAAGGAGGAAGAAAGTTAAAAGGTGCCCAAGTGCATTCTCATCACGACCACCGCATAGCGATGGCATTGGCGGTTGCTGCTTTACAAGCTGATGGCGACAGCATCATTGATAATGCAGAAGCTATTGATAAATCATATCCTTCATTTTATGAGCATTTAAAACAATTGGGTGCTACTACCATTTAATCAATCATTAAATTAATTATTGTGAACAGCTTCGGTACTTTATTCAGGGTAAATATTTTTGGAGAATCTCATGGTCCCTCAGTAGGCGTTGTGTTAGATGGATGCCCGGCCGGTATTGCATTGAGTGCCGATGATTTTGTTACCGATATTGAAAGACGCAAAGGAGGCATGCAAAAGGGTACTACGCCCCGCAAGGAAGATGATCTTCCCATTTTTTTATCGGGCGTATTCAATGGCAAAACAACCGGGGCACCACTTACCATCATTTTTGAAAACAATAATACCCGTAGCGCAGATTATGAAAAGCTGCGCAGCTTTCCACGGCCGGGCCATGCAGATTTTGTGGCATCGCAAAAATTTGGTGGTTTTGAAGATTACCGTGGTGGCGGGCATTTTAGCGGCAGGCTCACGGTGTGTCTTGTAGCAGCAGGCGTGGTGGCCAAAAAAATATTGTTGCTCGCCAAGGAAAACATTTCATGCGTAGCTACTATCACAGAAATAGGAGGGGAACCCGATACCGAAAAAGGTTTGCAAAAAGCCATTGATGCCAAAGACAGTGTCGGTGGTATTGTAGAATGTGAAGTAAAAAATCTTCCCCTGGGATTGGGAGAACCATTTTTCAGCTCGGCAGAATCATTGATTGCTCATGCAGTATTTGCCATCCCCGCCATCAAAGGCATAGAATTCGGGTCTGGCTTTGCAGCTGCAAAAATGTTTGGCTCACAGCACAACGATGCGCTGCAAAACAAAGAAGGAAAAACGGCTACCAACCATGCGGGCGGCATCCTTGGCGGTATTACCAACGGGAATGATCTTATTTTTAGGGTTGCCGTAAAACCCACCTCCTCGACACCCAAAGAACAACAAACGCTAAACATAGATACCGACAACGTAGAAACTTTTTCTGTAAAGGGTCGCCATGATCTTTGCATTGCGCTGCGGGTACCTGTCGTTTTAGAAGCTGTCACGGCTTTTGTACTGGCTGATTTGTTGTTGCAGGAGCAAAAGGTGGGGAGGGTTTTGAAAGCAGTTTAAAAAAGTTTTATTTCAGGTTATTCAAGCGCTCAAAAGTTCAAATGTTGATCCTCGCCTGCAACAGGTCGTTTTGACTTTCTAATACTTTTTTACCGCCTGAAGTTTCCATACAGTTGGAGGCAGGATTAAAAAATGCCAAGTGAGTTTATGAAGCTAAAAAACTTGTTAAAACAGAAAAGAAATACTTAGAGTTAAAAAGGGAGCTTTACTCAAATAATACATCCATTATATAAGGTGCCAAGATGTTTTTAAGCAACTCTAAAATTGTTGTGCCGCTGCTAGAGGCACTAAACTTCTAAACCCCTAAACATAATCTACACCTGTAAAATTTTGACCTTACCAGGGCTGCTGCTCCTTTTCTACCCCCACCACCATGGCATGATCTGAAGCGCCAGCAACCTAAAAACTATACACCAGTTTTCAATTCCAGGTATCTCAAAAATTCAGTCTTCCTTTCTTCCTGCTTGTAAGCTCCACCATAAAATGCGGTTACAGTGCTGGAGGTATCATCTTCCACGCCACGGCTGGCAACACACAGGTGTTTCGCATCTATCACCACCGCCACATCCTGTGTTCCCAAAATCTCTTGCAGGTCTTTTCCTATCTGCATAGTAAGGCGCTCTTGCACTTGCGGACGTTTGGCATAGTACTGCACCAACCTGTTTAATTTACTCAGGCCAATCACCTGCCCGTTGCTGATGTAAGAGACGTGTGCCTTACCAATGATGGGTACAAAGTGGTGCTCACAATTGCTGTAGAAAGAAATATTCTTTTCTACCAACATCTCGTTGTACTTGTACTTGTTTTCAAACATGGCCATTTTAGGTTTATTGGCAGGGTTGAGTCCCTGAAAAATTTCCTTAATGTACATTTTTGCAACACGGTGAGGCGTACCTTTTAAGCTATCGTCGCTAAGATCGAGCCCCATGATATTCATAATTGATTCAAAATGCTTTTCTATAGCTTCTATTTTTTCTGCATCGCTCAGGTCAAATGCATCCGCCCTCATGGGTGTATCTACAGAGGTACTTACGTGGTTATCACCTATATCATCTATCAGAATATCCAGTGTTTCTTTAGTTTCATACCCGTTCAAGCGGAGATTCGATAATGTTTCTATTGGTTTCATATGTGTATATTTATTAAAATTTGTTAGACAATGCCCAACATTAATAAACAACCAACCTGCAGTTTTGTTTAATTTAAATGTTAAAACATTAAACATTAAATATTGGTTTTGAAGTTTGAGTCGTGTTTGATCTGCAGTTCTACCACCCAATACCCGTGAGCTGTGGCCAGGTTTGAAAAGAGTATCATGCTATTAAAGTGAACAACGTAGATAAGTGTATGCAACATTTAAATGATCTTAAATAACATCTGAGCAGTTGCCTGGTTTTGGAGTCGTAGCATTATAAACACATTAGCGCCATTGAACACCGATAGAAAATATTTTTGTGTGCGTTATGTTTAGCTAAACCAACATTTTTTCATATTTTAATAAACATTATACTAGTTTCCATGTTAGGAACCTAGTCGAACATTAATAAAACCAACATTATGAGAAATAAATTATCCCTAAACAAATTTTCGCTTTGTTTATTCATTAGCCTTTCCTTCCTGGGCTTTGCACAGGCACAAACTGGTACCTTGAGAGGGGTTGTTAAGGACGACAAAGGGTCCCCGCTTGCTTCTGCTACAGTAGTTGTGTCGGGTAAAAATAAATCCGCTCTCACAGATGCAGCGGGTGCCTATAACCTCACATTACAGGAAGGTTCATATAACCTCACGGTGAGTTATACAGGTTATAGCATTAGTCAGAAGAGAGTAACCATCACAAACGGTGGCAGCACCACCGCCGATTTCAGTTTAACCCCTGCAGGCGATTTAGCAGGCGTTGAGATAATAGGCTCCAGGAGTTTAAGGAGGGTATCTACGGAAACACCGGTTCCTGTAGATGTGCTGAACATTGGTAGCCTGGCAAAAGCTGCTCCCCAAGCCAATCTGAACCAAATTTTAAATTACGTAGCACCGTCCTTTACGTCCAACACTACCACAGTTGCAGATGGTACCGATCATATTGATCCGGCCCAATTGCGGGGTCTTGGTCCAGACCAGGTATTGGTGTTATTGAATGGCAAAAGGAGACATTCTTCTTCTTTGGTTAACGTAAATGGTTCCCCTGGCAGAGGATCTGTAGGTACAGATTTAAACGCCATTCCGGCATTTGCCATCGAGCGGGTGGAAGTACTGCGAGACGGTGCATCCGCACAATACGGCTCAGATGCAATAGCAGGTGTAATCAATGTGGTGATGAAGAAAAACATTAAAAAATTAACTGCTTCTTTATTCACGGGTGGCAATGCTTCGAGAGGTGCCAATGATTTTAGAGGGGGTATGGATGGTGAACAAGTTCAACTTGATTTAAATTATGGACTGGGCATTGGTAAAAAAGGAGGCTCCATTAACCTTACCGGTAGTTTAGCTGCACGGAACGATACAAGGAGAGCAACAGATTTTAATGGTACGCTTTTCAATGTGTATAACGCAATAGAGGCCCGGGCATTAAAAGGCGGTACCAACATCACTTCCTTGTTTGACAATATTACCAATACGCCAAACAGTGCGCAAATAATAAGTGTCATTAAGCAGTATGCACCAGAGGTAACCTACTTAACAGCAACACAGCAAACCAACATCCAAAATGCAACTACCATCAGCGCATTACAAGGTTTATTAGGCGGAGACGTTACCAATAATGAGCTGGCTTTTCGGAGCCTGGAGAGAAGGGATTTTAACATGAGGGTTGGCCAGTCACAATTACAGAGTGGCCAGTTATACATGAATACTTTCATACCCATCAACAGCAACCATACATTTTATACTTTTGGCGGATATGGACTTCGGAAAGGAAATGCTGCCGGCTTTTATAGAAGGGCTAATCAAAACCGAACCAGTACACAACTTTACCCCAACGGATTTTTGCCAGAGATAGCTTCCGATATTACTGACCTCTCGCTGGCAGCAGGAGTAAAGGGAAAACTTGGTACCTGGAATTATGATTTAAGTAATACGATCGGTAACAATCAATTTAAATACACCATTGAAAATACTGCTAATGCAACTTTGGGTAAAAACTCTCCAACTAGTTTTTATGCCGGTACACTGGGTTTCACTCAAAATACAACCAATCTCGATTTTACCAAAGGATTTGACGATGTAATGGAAGGGCTAAACCTGGCATTTGGTGCCGAGTTTAGAGCAGAAAATTATAAGATAAAGGCAGGAGAACAAGCCTCCTACGAAAGGTTCGACATCAACGGACAGCCTGCAACGCCAACTACAGCAAGTAACCTTTTGCCAACAGATTTCTTTGGTTCTGGCAGGGCTGGCGGAGCACAGGTATTCCCTGGATTCAGACCAGAAAATGCTTTGAGTAAAAACCGTAATAACGTGGCCGGCTATGCAGATGTAGAATTGAATCCAACCAAAGCATGGTTGATAAATGCTGCGGTTCGTTTCGAAAACTACTCTGATTTTGGAAGTACATTTAACTACAAACTTGCTACACGACTTAAACTTGCGCAAGGACTTAACTTTAGGGGTGCTATTGCCACGGGCTTCAGAGCACCGTCATTGCAACAAAAATATTTCAACTCTACAGCTACCCAGTTCCTGGGCGGCGTTCCCTTCGAAGTGGGAACTTTTACCAACGAATCAAAGGCTGCTAAATTGCTGGGCATTCCGGAGTTGAAACAGGAGGATTCCAGGAGCTACAGTGCTGGCTTAACTTATAAAGTACCCAACACCAACCTAACGCTTACGGTGGACGGATACCTCATCAAAATCAAAAATAGGATTGTAATTACGGGTCAGTTTGCCAGGCCAGGCGGCACACCCACAGGCGATCAACTAACACTCCAGCAATTGTTTGACCAGGCTAATGCGACGTCTGCTACTTTTTTTACCAATGCCATCAATACCGAGTCCAGGGGAATCGATTTCATTGTATCTAATAAATTCAATTTTGATAATTTTAGTTTAAAAACAGACTTAGCCGGTACGGTTTCCAAAACCTTTAGAACAGGTGCTGTACAGGCCTCGCCTATTTTAGCCAGTACAGGAAATTTAAATAACTATTTTAATGAAGCCAGTCGTATTTACCTGGAATCTGCAGTGCCCATCAGCAAGCTGTCTTTCATGAATACACTAACAGCAGGTAAGTTTGATATTTTTCTTCGTCAAACATTCTTTGGTGCTGTGAACGACCCCAACACAACGGATGTAAACGGAGACGGGATTGAGCAAGGTGCCCTCGTCAACAACCAGTTTATAGCCGTAGAACACCCAAGATGGGATGCGAGAACCATCACCGATCTTACCATTGGGTATGCCATCAATAAAAGTTTAACCATCACAGTAGGTGCCAATAATATTTTTGACCTCTATCCTGATAGAAACTTTAAAACACAAACAGCCGCAAGACCTTTACTGGGCGGTGGCTATGGTGCTCCAACTACAATTGATCTAAGCAACAACAATCAGTTTGAGTTTTCGAGAAACGTCTCTCAATTTGGTATGAATGGCCGATTTGTTTTTGCGAGGTTGAACGTTTCTTTATAATAGCTTTTCAATAATTTTTTAAAGAGCGGATGATCTGGATCATTCGCTCTTTTTGTGTCAATTTTTTTCAATGGCAAGATGATATATGCTACAGCAATCAAAGTATGTCTATACATCAGATTCTGTGGATGAAGTTGACAGCTCAATTTTTAAAAAAATAATTACAGTAGATCAGACAAGAAACTCACTCACCTGCCATTTTATATCATTGGTGAATGCAACAGGTGATTTTAACTAAGAGATTATTCCCAAACAATTGTTGAGATGAAGCTGTGTTAGATAGGCAATTTACATATCCGCGGGTGTCACGAAGATGACTATATCACTTCCGTTATCATTTGCTATTTACTCCAGCTAAATGAGCACTAGTAATGCCACCTCACAAAAGCCTCCATGGCGGCATACTGCGTCATTCCCAGTTGTGCAAACAGTTTCGCCGTGTTGGCATTTCGCTCTTCTGCACGCTGCCAAAACTCCCGGTCATCACTTCCCTGGAAGGGCACACTGTCTTTCTGCGACTGGTGAATAAAAATCCCATGTCGCTTTTTTATCACCTGGTCGGGACTCATTGGTACAGCCATTTCTATTTCGGTAATATCCCATTCCTGCCATGCGCCTTTATACAACCAAAGCCAGCAGTCTTTTATCCACGCTTCACCCCGGGCTTTCAGCCTGTTCAAAGCTTCTATCACCACATCAAAGCAAACTTTATGCGTGCCGTGTGGGTCGGCAAAATCTCCTGCACAAAATATTTGATGAGGTTGCAGACGCTGCAGGAGCTCCATGGTTTGCAACACATCTTCTTCGCCCATGGGCTTTTTTTCTATGGTACCGGTTTCATAAAATGGCAGGTTCATAAAATGAATCTGCTCATTTTGCAGGCCCACATATTTACAAGTGGCACGGGCTTCACAACGCCGGATGAGTCCTTTAATCGCCCTTATATCTTCAGAATCTTTTTCCGTAGATTTTTTTGTGGCAAGAAATGCCGTTGCTTCCGCCAGAATTTTTTTGCTCATGCTTTGATCCTTTTCAAACATGTTATCGAAGCCTACTGCAAAGTCAAGGAAACGGGTTACGAACTCGTCGGTTACCGCAATGTTACCACTAGCCTGGTAAGCAACATGTACTTCATGGCCTTGGTCGTGCAGCCGCATAAAAGTGCCACCCATGCTAATGATATCATCATCGGGGTGGGGAGAAAATATTAGTGATTTTTTTGGAAAAGGATGAACTCTTTCCGGGTG
This sequence comes from Ferruginibacter sp., assembly GCA_046597635.1. Classification (GTDB taxonomy): domain Bacteria; phylum Bacteroidota; class Bacteroidia; order Chitinophagales; family Chitinophagaceae; genus Ferruginibacter. The sequence goes on from JBKJKD010000331.1 coordinate 10,904, forward strand.
GTTCATCCTGGAGTCTGTTGGCTTGCCACCGGGCCAACCGGTAATGCTATCCCGCAAAAGATAATACACCTGCAGGTTCATTTCGTAGGCGTCGCCTTTTTCCGTGAGCAAATCATTTAGCCCATTGTCATTGTAGTCATGATTGGTGAGGCTGAGCAAGGGCTTGTTCAGTTTTAAAGCAAGGTTTATAACGGCCCGTTTAATCATTTTATCATCCCACTCGCATTCGCCGGTAAGCCATGGATATTTAAAACGGGTGAGTTCTGCTGCTGCTGCATCATCTATTACAAAAGTGCAGTCGTCATGATTTTGAAGCAGCGACGCTGGGATGTCTTCGGTATCATCTTTTTCCACAGCCTTCTGCAAAACCGGGGCCTTCGTTTCGCCCCAGGCCATCAAAATTATTTTTTTAGATTTTAAGATGGTTTGAATACCCATGGTAATGGCCATGCGTGGCACCTGGCTCATGTTGCCAAACTCATAGGCATTGGCAATCCGGGTGCTGTTGTCCAGCGTAATGAGCCTTGTCTTGGTATAGATGCCGCTGCCAGGTTCATTGAAACCAATGTGCCCGTTTTGCCCAATGCCCAGTATCTGAATGTCGAGTCCACCTGCTTGTTCAATTTTCTGCTCGTATTCACGGCAATGATCCTTTACCTGGTCCTTGGGTATCATGCCGTCGGGTACATAGTAATTGTTAGGGTCAATGTCTGTGTGCGCAAAAAGGTATTTGCGCATAAAATAATGATAGCTCTGCAAGCCATCCTTATCCATAGGGTAGTATTGGTCTAAATTAAAAGTGATCACATTTTTAAAACTCAGGCCTTCCTGTTGATGCATGCGCACCAACTCTGCATACAATGTTTTGGGAGTAGAGCCGGTAGCTAGCCCGATCACTGCTTTTTTACCTTCTTTATTTTTTTCGTTGATCAGTTTGGCAATAACAGCAGCTACATATGCCGAGCCTTCTTTTGGCGAAGGAAAAATTTTTACAGGTATCTTTTCGAGGGAATCCGTGAAGTCAATTTTTGTCATAATGAAAACGTTTCTGTACAAAATGTGAGTCTGGTAAAAATAGGTCTATATTTTTTTTGAACCAAATGCAGCAGTTTAAGAGCAGCATAGCAGGCATAAAAAAATTGGAGAGACAACTCTCTCCAACTGGTGTTTTGATGACCTCTTTTTCTAAAACCATTTAAAGGATTTTAGAAAACGGTTTTGCTGTAATTGATTTTTTGCTGATTCAATCTTTCCAACACGGTGGGAAGACGTTCTTTAAAGCTTTGCCAGTTTCGCTTTTTCTCGGGCGACCAAAGTACCTCACTCAAAGCCAGCATCCGCGGAAAAATCATGTATTCTATAGTAGAGGGATATTTTAAATATTCTGTCCATACGTTGGCTTGTGCACCCAATACATATTTTGCTTTATCCGAGGGAAGCGCAGCAGGAATGGGATTGTACTCATACACTTTTTGCAGCGGGGTATACCCACCAATGGTCACGCTATCTTCATTTTTGCTTTGGCTATGGTCAAAGTACATCCAACCGCCCGGTGTCATAATCACCTCATGGTTTTGCTTGGCAGCTTCTATGCCGCCGCTTTCGCCACGCCAGCTCATTACCGTGGCATTTGGTGCAAGACCTCCCTCTAGTATCTCATCCCATCCTATAATTTTCTTACCTTTTTTGTTGATGTATTGCTCCATTCTTTGAATAAAATAGCTCTGCAGGCCATGCTCATCTTTCAGCTTCTTTTCTTGAATTAATTTTTGAGCAAAAGCAGATTTTTTCCAGGCTTCTTTGGGAGCTTCGTCGCCGCCTATGTGAATGTACTTTGACGGGAATAGTTCCATTACCTCATCTAGCACATCTTCTAAAAAGTGAAAGGTGAATTCTGTGGGAGCAAAGATGTCTTCAAAAACTCCCCAGGTTTGTTGCACCTGTTTTCCTTTGCGGTCACCCACCCAGGTGGTACCTTTTGGTATCCTGGTATCCTGCTGTGGGAAGCAGCTCAGTTGGGGGTAGGCGGCTATTGCTGCGGATGCATGGCCAGGCATTTCAATTTCGGGGATCACATCTATATGCCTTTCTGTTGCGTATTGAACTACTTCTTTAATTTGGGCTTGGGTGTAAAACCCGCCGTAGCGCACGCTATCATTGCCCTTGCCGGGATAGTGCCCTATCACGGTGCCGTTTCTATAACCGCCTACCTCGGTAAGGCGTGGGTATTTTTTAATTTCAATACGCCAGCCCTGGTCGTCTGTAAGGTGCCAGTGAAAAGTATTGAATTTATATGCCGCCAGGTGGTCGATGTATTTTTTAATGAAGTCCACAGGTTGAAAATGCCGGGCCACATCGAGGTGCATGCCTCGGTAGGCAAAACGGGGATAGTCGTTGATGGTTACGAGTGAAACAGGAAGTTGTCGGTTCTTTAACCCTAATTTTTTTGAGCTGTTCTGAAGTAATTGAATCAGTGTCTGAACGGCATAAAAAGTTCCTGCATTTGTTTTTGCGCTGATTTCAATTTTATCGCTCTCTACAATTAATTGGTAGCCCTCATTTGAAGCGTTGCTTTCAGGTTGTTTGTCTGAGAAAGAAATATAATTTTCTGCAGGAATTATGGTTTGTTTTACTGGTAACGCAAATCCAAAGTTCTGGTTCAGATACACATTTAGCATAGCTGCATACTGTTGCTGAGGTGCTGTATGTGCAAGAAAACTTGTGTTAGTATCTAATAAAAAAATGCCTGGCTTTTCCGTTAACTCCGCCGGCATTGGAACAATATTCAATTGTGCAATACAGCTAACCGGTGTTAATGCCAGCAAATAAAAAATAATTTTTTTCACTGTGAATGTTTTAAAGTAATTGTTTAGCAAGGGCTGCCTTGGTGGGTAATACTGCTTTATATTCTTTGGCAAAAATCTGGTTGTTATTTTTTGGAAGTGTAAATTCGATTACGGTTTTATTTTCTTCCTTGCAAAGTATGATGCCAATGGTTTTATTTTCTTTTGGTGGTTTTATTTTTCTATCATAATAATTTACATACATCTGCATTTGACCAATATCCTGGTGAGTTAGTTTTCCAATCTTAAGATCGAATAATATAAAGCATTTTAATAGCCGGTTATAAAATACCAGGTCTACATAAAAACTATCTCCATCAAACGTAAATCGCCGTTGCCTTCCTTCAAATAAAAAGCCTTTGCCCAGTTCGAGCATAAAATCTTCAACCTTGTTAATGATGGCGGTTTCCAGGTCATTTTCAGAATAGCTGTCTTCTTCTTTTAGTCCTAAGAATTCTAACACATAATGACTTTTTAATGCATCATTGGCTGTTTCTATTACCTGACCCTTTTTGCCTAGTTCCTTTACTTTCTTCTTGTTTTTGCTTAATATCAATCTCTCATATACAGCGGCATTAAACTGCCTTTGTAATTCTCTTACACTCCAGTTGTTGGTTACAGACTCTATCTCATAAAAATTTCGCTCATCTTCATTTGATATTTTTATGAGCTGCACATAGTGCGACCAGCTTAATTGAAAGGGTATTTTAGATTGCCCAGACAGTGTCTGGGCAATCTGATTTTTTTGTCTTTTTTGCAATTGCCCAGACACTGTCTGGGCAATTGGGGAAAGTCTATTCTGGTAGATAAGATAAAAGGAGGTCATGTACTCCAAATTAGATTTAGAGTAGCCCCTCCCAAATTCGTCTGTAAGATAAACACTCAATATTTTTAAAGTTTCTTCTGCATATCCAGCCCTGTGTTTACCCATTTTTTCATCATCAACAATCATTCTGCCTATTTCAAAATAGGTAATGAGCATGGTAGTATTTACATTGCGAACAACATTTAGTTGCGCTTTTTCAATGATACTTTTTACTGAACTAAAAAACCTTCTTCTGCTAATCACTTTGCTCATAAAAACATTGTTTGACTAAGAACAGTGTAAATGATTTCAAATGTTTACTGCTTTAAAACCGGAAGTGTAAAATAGCTTCCCTTGCTTCCTGTATAAATCCTTACAGTGGCTTTTTGAAAATCTTTCTCAGATGCTTTATAGATGTCGGTGAATTTTTGTGGATTCCTGTCTGCCAGCGGAAACCAACTACTCTGTACCTGAATCATAAGGCGATGGCCTTTTTTAAATGTATGCGCAACATCTGGTAGTTCAAACTTTACCGTTGTAGGTGCGTTGGGTACAAAGGGTTGTGGTACAGAAAAACTATTTCTAAACTTGCCTCTCATAATTTCTCCTCTTACCAGCATCTGGTAGCCACCCATGGGGTAGGTGTTTGGTGCTGCTGCTGAGACAAGCGCACTCTTGGCATATTCAAAATCGTCCGGAAAAACGTCTATCAACTTCACCACAAAATCTGCATCTGTTGTAGAGATACTGGTAAGCAGGTTTGCAACAACGGGACCAGCCAAGGTGAGGTCCTCGGTAAGCACATCCATTTCAAACGATAGCACATCGGTTCTTCTGGATGCAAATCGTTGGTCGTCGGTCATGTACTCCCGTGTGCGACGATTGTGTACGTCTTCGGTATAAGGAACCGGCTTTGCAGGATCACTTAGATACTCATAAAAAGCAGGTTTTACAATAGCTTGCTCTTTAAAGTTCAGCGATTCGTTGGCACCAATGAACAGTTTGGTATTCGCCACACTGTTGGCAGGCCAGTTATCAAATTCTTTCCAGGTATTTTCACCAGTGAAAAATATGTTGGCTTTTTTTATGTTGTCTACACCTCCTTTATTTTTTAAATAGTATTGAAAAAATGGAATCTCGAGGTTTTGCTGGTAGTAGTCAGAGGTATTGTTGGCAAACTGAACATTGCCCAAATAGCTACCTTCTCTGCTCCATTGGCCATGATACCATGGACCCATTACAATTTTGTTGTTGGTTTGTGGGCTTTGTTTTTCTGTTGCTTTAAAACAATTCCAGGCACCCCAGCAGTCTTCTGCATCAAACAAACCACCTACCCAAAGCATTGCGGGTTTTACATTATACAGTCCCACTCTTGCATTGCGTGCCTGCCACCATGCATCATAGTTGGGATGGTTCATCATTTCGTGCCAAAATTTAATGCTGTCGCCTATCATTGCACTCAGATTTTTTAAACTGCCTGCTCTCAGGAAAAACTCGTAATTGTCCTTTACAGGGCTTGTAAAGCCCGGGCCATAATCTTTGGTGGGCACCGGGTGTGGCTTACCAAAAGTGGGGTAAAACCTAAATGCATCTGTTTGAAAAAATGCACCGTTGTGATGAAAATCATCGCCAATGAACCAATCGGTAACGGGTGCCTGCGGGCTCACCGCCTTCACTGCCGGGTGTCCGCTCAGCGCAGCCTGTGTACTATAAAAGCCAGGATACGAAGTACCAAACACGCCTACATTACCATTGTTGTTAGAAATATTTTTTACCATCCAGTCTACGGCATCATAGGTGTCGCTGGCCTCGTCAATTTCGTTTCCACGTTTGTTCTTATTGAATGGACGAACGTCCTGAAATACGCCTTCGCTCATATACCTTCCCCGAACGTCTTGCGTAACAAAAATATATCCTTCTCTGGCATACTTCATTTTATAACTGGTCCACACGGGTACGAATTTATCTTCCCCGTAAGGAGCGCAGGAATAGGGAGTACGTGTTAGCAAAAAGGGATGTTTTTCTGAGCCATCTTTCGGGAGGTAGAAACTGGTAAAGAGTTTTACCCCATCCCGCATTGGGACGTAGAGCTCCTTTTTTTCATAGTTATTTACAAACCAGGTGCTGTCTGCGTTTTGTGCAATGGCATTAAATGAGAACCCTAGTAAAAGGGAGAAGATCAGGCGTTTTTGCATAATGACTTAAGTTTAGATCGCTAAATTTACCAAAACAAAACGACATGCATATGGATACTCCTGCACAATTGATTAGTAAATTTTACACATCGTTTCAAAATCTTGATGCCCGCGGTATGAACTCCTGCTATAGCGAGGATGTTGTTTTTTTTGATCCTGTGTTTGAGCTATTGCAGGCTAATGAAGCCAGGGCTATGTGGAGGATGTTGTGCAAGAATGCAAGAGATTTTTCATTGACGTTTTCCAACATAAAAGATCTTGGCGATGATTACCATACTTGCGACTGGGTGGCTACCTATACGTTTTCTGCAACGGGTAAAAAAGTAGTTAATAACGTGAAGGCACACATGAAGATAACAGAAGGTAAAATTACAGAGCACAGCGATGGCTTTAGCCTGCACGCATGGAGCACACAAGCCTTGGGGCTTAGCGGTAAGTTGCTTGGCTGGAATAGCTTTTACCAGCGTAAAATTAAAAACACTGCTAAACGGAATTTGTTGAAATTTATGGAAGCAGAGTATTGAGCGTAGAGTGAGGCGTAGCTTGTGGTTTCCTGGCAATGCTGGCTCCAGCAGTTTCACAGAAATCGCTCCTATTAATTACTAAAAAAGCTGTATAAACTTCCATTTATACAGCTTTTTGATTTCCAGAGGTTGGCACTAGTCCAACTTAGTTACTTTAATAATATTAGTAGGTAAGTGAAGTTTCACCGGGGTGCTGCCTGTGTTGATGATTACGTCTCCAGATTTCACAAAGCCTCTTTCTTTCAAAATACCAATCTGGTCAAAAATGATATCATCGAGGCTTTCTTCTTCAGCATAATAAAAAGCACGAACGCCCCAACTTAAACTTAGCTGGCTTATCAGGCTACGCTCCTTACTAAAAATATACAGCGGAGCCTTGGGCCTATAACTGCTAAGCATAAACGCTGTATAGCCACTTTGCGTCATGCCAACCAAAGCTTGTGCACGCACATCTTTGGAAAGACTACATGCACTGTAGCAAATAGCATCACTTAAAAACGATGGAGAGTGAGGCTGAGGTGTGAGAATATCATCCCTGTCATATTCATACAAGGTTTTTTCTACCTCCATAATAATCTTACTCATGGTTTCCACTACCAGGGTGGGGTAAGATCCTGTTGCGGTTTCGCCGCTCAGCATTACCGCATCTGCACCTTCCAACACGGCGTTGGCCACATCACTTACCTCACTACGGTTGGGCTTTGTTCTATCCAGCATACTTTCCATCATTTGCGTAGCCACAATCACTGGTTTGGCCCGGTGCATGCATTTACGAATAATGTCTTTTTGTATAACCGGAACTTGTTCAATCGGAATTTCTACGCCGAGGTCGCCACGGGCTACCATGATACCATCGCTTTCCACAATAATATCACGCAGGTTTTTAAGCGCCTCCGGCATTTCTATTTTGGCAATTACTTTTATTTTGCTGTCTTTCTCTTTGATGCGTTTTTTAAGATCAACGATATCTGCAGTTTTACGCACAAAAGAAAGTGCTACCCAGTCTAATTTATGTTCTATGATAAATGCTAAGTCAGCAATGTCTTTTTCGGTAAGGGACGGCATCGTTAAACCACTGTCGGGGAAGTTTACACCTTTCTTTGGAAATAGCATACCACCAAGGGTTACGCTGAGTTTGATCTCTGTATCACTGAGTACCTCCAGCGCCTTAAGTTCCATCTTGCCATCATCTAAAAAAATACGTTCGCCGGGTAAAACATCCGTAGTTAGATTAGGGTAAGAGACATACAATTTTTCTTTAGTACCAATCATTTTTTGCGTGGTAAAAATAACCTCATCACCTTCCTGTAAAAAAACTTTACCATCTTCAAGTTCACCCACTCTTATTTTAGGCCCTTGTAAATCGCCGAGTATGGCAATATTGTAAGGCTCATTTTTTATAATCGTACGAATCTTTTCGATCACATCAATTTTGTCCTCGTGAGATCCATGAGAGAAGTTTAGACGAAACACATTTACGCCGGCCTTCACCAGCGACAAGAGCTTTTCATAGGTATCGCAAGCCGGGCCCACGGTAGCAACTATTTTGGTTCGCTTCTGAGAATGCTCAAACCCCGCTGACTTATCCATTTCATGGTGCAAATATTTACCTAAATTTTTACTCATTATTGTAAGTGTATTTATTTAAAAATTATGTTTAAAGATTACAACGATAGCTATGTTGTAAGCAGATATGCCTGCATCAGGAAGAGAGGATTTTTACAATCTTCATCCATTCGTGGCTGATGCTTTGCTTCTTTTTTACGGCTTCGTTTAGGGGAATGTAATGCATTTTATTGTTTACAATTCCTACAAACACATTGTACCTTCCTTCAATCAGGCTTTCTACTGCATGGTAGCCCATGCGGCTGGCCAGCAACCTGTCCATACAGGTAGGTGAGCCGCCTCTTTGAATATGACCCAGTATAGCAACCCTTACTTCCTGGTTGGGCATTTTTTCTTTTATAATGCGGGCCACTTCATTGGCACCACCAAACTCATCGCCCTCGGCCACTACGATCAGGTTTACTAATTTTTTTCTTTTTTCTTTTTCTGCCAGCGATGAGAGTATGTCCAGCATAATGGTTTTCTTCTCTGGTATCAAAATGTTTTCGGCACCGGTAGCAATGCCGCTGTGCAGGGCTATGTAACCTGCATCTCTGCCCATTACTTCTATCACAAACAAACGATCGTGCGCATCTGCGGTATCTCGTATTTTGTCTATTGCTTCTACCGCCGTATTCACCGCAGTATCAAACCCAATGGTAAAATCGGTACCTGCTATATCTTTATCAATTGTGCCGGGGAGTCCAATACAAGGGATGTCATATTCATTGCTAAAAATTTGTGCGCCTCGAAAGCTACCGTCTCCACCTAATATCACGAGGGCATCAATGCCTCTTTTTTTCAGATTTTCATAGGCTCTTTGTCTCCCTTCAGGCTGAAAGAACTCCTTGCAGCGGGCGGTCTTTAAGATGGTGCCTCCTCTTTGAATGATGTTGGCTACACTGCGGCTTTCCATTTTTATAATTTCATCTTCCACCATGCCGCTGTAGCCTCGCATGATGCCGTATACTTCTAACCCATGATAAATGCCTGTTCTCACAACTGCTCTTATAGCTGCGTTCATGCCCGGGCTGTCGCCACCACTACTGAGTATCCCAATTTTGGTAATTTTCTTTTTCATGCCTTAAAATGCTGTTTGCGGGTTGTGGTATATTACGATTTTAAAATGCGTCAAAACTACACACTAAATTTTTAAAATGGTCATCCTTTATAATTACTTTATTTTGGCGTTAACTTTATAAAAAATTTTATAGTATGAAAATGATCTTGTCGTTAGGCCTGCTCAGCCTTTCATCTCTTTACAGTATGGGCCAGCTAAAATATCCAGAATCAAGAAAAGACCAGCAAGTAGATCAATATTTTGGAACATCCGTTCCCGATCCTTACCGGTGGCTTGAAGACGACAAAAGTGCAGAAACCAAGGAGTGGGTGACTAATCAGAACGAGGTTACTTTTGGTTACCTTGATAAGATACCGTATCGCAAACAATGGTTCAAAGAACTGGAAGCCCTCAACAATTACCCAAAGTTTTCATCACCCTTTCGCAATCACGATTACTATTACTTCTATAAAAATGACGGTTTACAAAATCAGTCGGTTTTGTACAGGCAGCGTGGTTTAAAGGGTGAACCCGAACTGGTGTTGGACCCCAATAAGTTTTCTGCCGAGGGAACAACTTCGCTGGCCGTATTCTCTCTTTCTAAAAACGGAAAATATGCAGTGGTTGGCAAATCTGCCGGCGGTAGCGACTGGCGAACTTACTTTGTGATGGATATGGAAACCATGCAATACCTGCCCGACTCTCTTGCCTGGGTAAAAGTGAGTGGTGCCAGTTGGCTGGGTGACGGCTTCTTTTACAGCCGCTATCCCTCAACCGGTGTAGGGAAGGAGTTGTCTACTAAAAATGAAAACCACCAGGTTTATTACCATAGGGTCGGTACAGCGCAGGAAGCAGATCAGTTAGTATACGAAGATCCTGCAAACCCATTGCGTTTTCACAGTGTGTACACAGACGAAGATGAACGCTTTGTTTTTCTGAACATTTCGGATAGAAGTAAATATAAAGGCAATGCACTTTTATATTATGATAACAACGACGCAGACAAAACATTTAAGCCCATTGTAAAAACAGCCGCGGAATTTGAGTATAATTTGGTGGACGTACATAACAATAAATTTGTGATGACCACCAATGATGGGGCTCGCAACCAGAAAGTGGTTGTAGTAGATCCCAATCATCCGGAACCTGCCAATTGGAAAACCATTGTACCCGAAAAACCTGAAAATATTGCGGGCATCAACACTGCAGGGGGCAAACTATTTATCACTTACATTAAAGATGTAACTAGTAGGGTATATGTGTACTCGATGGATGGAAAACTAGAAAGGGAAGTTAAACTGCCCGCCTTGGGTTCTGCAGGTGGGTTCGGTGGTGAGAAAGATGACAAAACCGTTTTCTATTCATTTACATCTTTTACATTTCCACCCACTATCTACCAATACGATATTGCCAGCGGCAAGAGCGAGGTATTTAGAAAGCCTGAGGTAAAATTTAATCCCGAAGCTTATGTAACTGAGCAGGTTTTTTACCCCAGTAAAGATGGTACCAAAGTGCCTATGTTTATTGTTTATAAAAAAGGCTTGAAGATGGATGGCAAAAATCCGACAATGCTGTATGCTTATGGAGGCTTCAACATCAGTACCAATCCGGGTTTCAGTCCTTCCAGAATTTCGTGGCTGGACAAGGGAGGTATTTACGCATCTGCCAATCTGAGGGGTGGTAGTGAGTACGGTGAGAAATGGCATGAGGCGGGTATGGGCTTGAAAAAGCAAAATGTATTTGATGATTTTGTGGCTGCTGCGGAATTCCTGATTGCAAAAAAATACAGCTCTAAAGATTATATGGCTATTTACGGCGGCTCAAACGGGGGTCTTTTAGTAGGGGCTGTAGCCAACCAACGGCCTGATCTTGTAAAGGTGGCCATACCAGCGGTTGGCGTAATGGATATGCTAAGGTTTCACAAGTTTACCATTGGTTTTAACTGGATAGCTGAGTATGGCAGTAGCGAAAAGTCTGCCGAGGAATTCAAAAATCTGTATGGCTATTCTCCCATGCACAACATCAGTAGCACCAAAAATTATCCTGCAACACTGGTGACCACAGCCGATCATGATGATAGGGTAGTTCCAGCACATTCTTTTAAATACATTGCTACACTACAGGAAAAGTATAAAGGAAACAATCCTGTACTGATAAGAGTAGATGTGAACAGTGGCCATGGTGCCAGTAATCTTAAAAAGGGATTGGAGACAACTGCCGATATTTATTCTTTTATTTTTTACAACATGGGCGTAACGCCGAAGTTTTAGAGACCGGTATTTAAGCCTGGTCTTGTCAGTTAAAAGCTGCCAATGTTTGGGATTAGCACATTTTAATAGTTGAAAATGTTTTTTAAACCGCTGTTGGCGCTTTCTGCTCCTGACAGCGGTTTTCTTTTATGTGCCATAAATTGATTCCTCCGTCTACCAAGCTTAAACTTATAAGTGTAAACTTTCGGGAACCTGGTCTTTAATTTTTACTCTGTACCATCGGCGTGCATGCCAGTGCTATACCCTTTACAAGATTCATCATTGCCTCATAGTCCAGTGTTTCCCATTCGTCTGAAGGGGAATGATAGTGATCGTCTAGAATATTAGTGGACATGATTGTATTTGCTGGCACCCCCTTTTGGGCAAAGGAATAATTGTCACTCCTCATAAAATAATTCTCCAGAAGGTTGTTGTCCACCCTGAAAAAAGCTTTGGGGGCAGTAGGGTCTACTTGCCGAAGATTCCTATTGAGTTTTTTTGTAAAATTGTAAGAGTATATTCCTTCTGTAACTATCGGTTTTGGACTATTAGCAGAAAAGCGGCCGAGCATGTCAAGGTTTATTACCTGTTTAATATTCTTCAGTTTCACAAATGATTCTACAAAAACATTACTTCCTAAAAGCCCATTCTCCTCACCGGAAAATGCCACGAACAGGAGAGTGTATGAATTGTTTTGCAAAAATTTGAAATAGCTTGCCAGCGCCAGTAATGCTGCTACCCCAGAGGCATTATCGTTGGCACCATTATAGATTTTATCTTTTGGAGAACTACTCAGTCGCAGTGGAGATCCTTGCTGATTTGAATCTCCTATATGGTCGTAGTGGGCGGAAAATAGGATGTACTTGTCAGAAATTTTCCCGGGAACAACACCAACAATATTCGCCGCCATACTTGTATCCGTTCCCTCTGCCAAATAATAGGGATAGTCATAAGCACCTTTATTTTTACTTAAAGGTAGCAGGCCCAATGCCTTCATTTCTCCAGCTATCAGAGCAGCAGCTTTTTCGCAGCCAACAGTGCCGGTATAACGTCCCTGCATGCTATCATGCGCAAGGGCTTGCACATAGTGCTGCAATAAATCTTTTGTGATTACAGAATCAGCCAACGCTTTTTGAGAATAGCTTTTCAAACTGGGAAGCGTTGCAAGTAGCACAACAAAAAACGGATAAATAGATTTAGACGTCATAGGGTGTGGTTAATTCCTTACATTCTTTCCGGTACGGCAATGCCCAATAAACTCATTCCTTTTTTCAACACATTAGATGTCATAATTGCCAGCTGCAAACGCAACTGCTTTTTCTCCGCTGTTTCTGCATTGCCAATAGAATGTGCGGTGTAAAAGGAATTGAAGGTTTTAGCAAGGTTGAAAATGTATATGGCAATAACCGAAGGATTTAGTTCCTTGGCAGCTTGCTCTATGCTCGGAGTAAATTGCTCCAGCGCTACTAAAATCTCTTTCTCTAATTTGAGTAAGGCGCCCGTGCTGGCTGCACCGCCTTCGTTACCGGCTTCTTTTCTTAAAATACTTTTTATTCTGGCATAGGTATATTGCACAAACGGTCCGGTAAATCCATGAAAATCTATGGACTCTTCCGGGTTAAAAATCATCTTCTTTTTTGGATCTACCCTCAGCAAATAAAATTTCATAGCACCAAGGCCCAGCGTATTATAAAGCGCATCCAATTCGTTCGCTTCAAAATCTTTCACTTTTCCCAATTCTTCAGTGTGGCGCCGGGCCGTGGCAATCATTTCATCTACCAGGTCATCTGCATCCACTACAGTGCCTTCCCGGCTTTTCATTTTTCCCGTAGGCAATTCTACCATACCATAACTGAGGTGGTAGATATTTTCTGCGTTGGGCAATTGTAGTTTTTCAGAAATCAGTTTCAGCACTTTCATGTGATAATTCTGTTCATCGCCAATAACATAAATGCTTTGGTCTATGCCGTACTCCTGGTACTTCTGTTGCGCCAGGCCAATGTCCTGCGTGATGTAAACGGAAGTGCCATCTTTGCGTTGCACTATTTTTCTATCCAGCCCATCTGTAGTAAGGTCAATCCACACACTGCTGTCAGCCTCCTGCTCAAAAACCCCTTTCGCCAGGCCTTCTTCTACCGTTTTTTTTCCCAGCAGGTAGGTGTTGCTTTCGTAATAGGTTTTGTCAAAATCACTTCCTATTTTTTTGTAGGTAACATCAAAATCCTCGTACACCCAACCGTTCATTGTTTTCCAGAGGTCCATCACTTCGGGCTTGCCCGCTTCCCAGTCAAACAACATTTGC
>JBKJKD010000133.1:0-8691 GCA_046597635.1 Ferruginibacter sp.
CATTGCCTTATGAAGTTAAGGTCTGCTAAAAAATTTTCAAAGGCAGCGGTTGATGTGTCACTTATGCAAAATGAAGACCCGGTGCATCTGAACGGTGTAATGGAAAAAGAAGAAAATTTTTTACACCTGGATTTTTGCATGGCACAACTAGTGCCCGATCAAAAACAAGTAGTAAGTCTGTTTTATCTTGAGGGCAAATGCTACAATGAAATTGCAGCGCTCACAGGAATTGAATGGAAGAAGGTGAGGAGCTTTATACAGAATGGACGAAGAAATTTAAAAATTTGTATGGATAAACAGCTAGGTATATCGAGATGATAGAGGATCAATATCATAATAAAAAATGGGGCGTAGAAGATTTCAAACGCTATCACTCGCAGCAAATGACCAATGCAGAGCGGTATGCCTTAGAAAAGGCTGCATTGGATGACCCTTTCCTGGAAGATGCGCTGGATGGCTATGCCTTTGCGAGTGCGCCCGCAGAGGACGTTGCGGCATTGAAAGAAAAATTACAACTCAAAAAAGAAAGCAAAAAGGTTATTATATTTTCTGTGCACCGGCGTAACCAATTGCTAAAAGTTGCAGCCGTACTCCTGGTATTTGCCGGGCTTACCTGGCTGTTGTATCCTGGTACCAAAAAGCCCTCCACCGAACTGGCTGGCGTGCCGGGTAGTGCACTAGTTACAGCACAGCAGTTTGATAGTGCTATGGAGACTCCATCCGCTACATTGCCTCAATTGGAAACTAAGATTGAAACTTTGCCTTCTGCGACTACTGAGAAGCCTGAATTGCCCGCAATAGATAGGACAATCAACAATACTCGATTGCAAGATGCTGAAGTAAGCAGCAACGAAGTAGCTGCTATAGCCCGGCAACAAAAAGAGATGGCTGCCCGGCAGGAAAAGTCTGCTGCACTTGACCCGAGCAGCCCAACTGAAAATAAAGCAGCAGAGGTTAATTTAATTAGGGGGACTGTAGTAGACAAGCAGGGGGCGCCAGTACCTTATGCAACAGTTTCGGTACCAAAAAACAACAGCAATGTTGCCGCCGATGTAAATGGTGTTTTCTTTTTAAGAAATAACCAACAACCAACTGTGCTGGCCAATGTGAAAGCCCCTGGCTTTGAAACAACCAATGCTCCTTTAATTGCTGGGGCTGATGACAATAAAATTGTGTTGCAGGAAAGCCAGGAGTCTCTGAGTGAAGTGGTAGTTGCAGGGTATGGAGCGAGGAAAAAATCTCGGAGTGTAGCGAGCTCTAAAGTAAAAGACTTTGAGCTCAACAGAATCAGGCTGAAGAATGTTCGTGCTTTGAGCAGCGATAAAAACTTTGTTGATTCGATGAAGCAGCTCTCCGCTGATTTAATAGTTACCGACACAACCGGGTATGTGTTACTAAACTTTGATGTTGCCCCCACCGGTAAAGCAACTAATATTGTTATAAACAAACCGTTGTGTTCCAACTGCGATACTGCAGCCATTGAGCTACTACAAAAAGTGCCTGCCCTAAGGCGCACCAATAAAAATAAGCCGGAAGCTCGCATTTCTTTTTAAGAGGCCTGGCGGCTTTGTCAATCCTCCGTTTTCTCTCCTTATCAACTCCTTAACAGAAATTTTAAGCTTTCGCCAAAGTGTTTGCCAGCAGAGCTTTAGCCATAGTTGAAGGTTAAATACTCCACTAATTTTACGACTGGCACGGATATTGGTTAACTGGGTATAAATAAAAAATATTAAGCTATGAAAAAGATATTTCTTACTTGTGCACTGGCGGCGTTAACCATTTTTGCAACAGAAGCACAAACCAAAAAAAGTAAAAAAAGTAAAAAGACAGTTGTTAGTACTGAAGCAAAACTAAACGCTGACATTGCAAAAATAAAGACGGAAAAACGCCTTGCTATGGAGCAACAAAGGATGGATAGAATGGTTATCGACTCTACCCGCAGAGCCGATGAGATGACGGAGGAAGCTTACAAGGATTCTGCAAGGATAGCCTGGAAAGAGCAGAAACTAAAAGACGTAGATAGCACCAACCAGGTAAACTGGAAGCAACAAATGGCAGACAAGGACCAGTGGTATGCTACAGAAAGAAGTCAAAAAGAAATTAACAAGGCAGCAAAACTGAGCGAAAACCAAGGTCGCCAGGTGAAGGCTATCAATTTATCTTTTAATGCACAGGCAAAAGCAGTGAAAGAAAATATGGAACTTACCCAGGATCAAAGGATGCAGCAACTAGCCGCATTAAACATGGAAAGAAGAGCTAAAATCAGGGCTGCAATTGGAAAGGGTGATGAGAACAAACTAGAAAAAGAAAGAAAAAAATATATGACTACTCACAAAGATGACAAAGATTCTGAGTGGTTGAATGAAATTGCCATTGTTGGTAACAAATAATAAATACCCTTTTGCAAACACAGAAAAAGGAATTGTACTTGTACAATTCCTTTTTTATTTGTGGAAAAGTCTGATTAAAGTTTGGATCTGGTATCAGGTATTCTTACTGGTGCAATACTAGTATTGGCAACTTACTGTGAAAAGTCATTTTCTTGGTTCTGTTGTTAGAAAACAACTTATCCATGAAACTGTGGTCTTTTTGGAGCGCAATAATAAGGTCAATATTGCGATCATTTGCAAATAAATCTATGGCTTCGTCTGTGTCGAACAAACGCATAAAATAAAACTCGGGATTGTAATCAGCTAGGAGATCCTTCAAATCCTTCTTTTCTTTTTCGTACTTTTCGGTAAGAGAAATGTAATGGTCTTTATCTACGTTTACAACGTGTAGTTGCGGATTGTAAATGCTCAGGAATTTTTTGATAGGAACCGATGGTGTCGTGTTCAACGTATCTTTAAAATTGGAAGCCAGCATCACATTTTCCATTTTTGTAAAACTGGCATGTTCCGGTATGATAAGCACAGGGCAAGCTTTTGTGGCAGCCATTTTTAAAGTATTGCTTCCAAAAAGTACCTGTGCAATTGCGGCTTTACCAGTTATACCCATTATTACTAAATCTGCAGACCGGTGTCTTACAGCTCTTTCAAGACCACTCACAAAATCTTCTTCCTTGTGGTTGAGTATTTCAATATCTACAGGGCCAGTTTTGAGCAGTTCCTGTTTCAGGTCTTCCAAACGTGGATTGCTATTTTCGCCCTCCGTATCCTTAGCGTAACTGTGATAGATAATCATTTTTATGCCTTCCCGGCCTGCTAAAAACTTTGCGGCATAGTTTGCAGCATTAAGAGAAGTATCCGAAAAATCAACTGGTACCATTACTGTTGTCATGTGTTATGATTTTAAAATTATTCGTAGCTAGCAAAATCCGGCCATACAAAACATGTCTTTGCCAGCTAAAGTGTGCAAATATAAAGATTTTTACAAATAGCAAATTGGTGGTTGTATAATGGGGGTATATCAGCCTTTTTTTTGCCCTTAAAAACTAATAGTGCTTCAAGCCCAATTAATTATTTGGCTTAAAGCACCTGGTCAAGAGATGTAAAACCTATTTGGTAGTATCATTTAACTCCTCGTCCAGCATTTTTGTACTGTCTCTAATCTCTTTTTCACGCTGGTTTACTTCGCCAGTGGTAGAGGGTCTATTAATTTCTTTGGTCGTTTTTGCTTCTTTTGAGCTGCTTGACTCGGTGCAGCCCACTGCAATAAAAGCTGTCATGGTAATAACAAATAACTTTTTCATGTTGTACTTTTTAAGGATTTTAATAAGCTCAAATAATAGTATTTGTACTACACTAAAGTTTCCCGCTGTTGCAGTCCACTTTAATTAGTGTCGCAGATTTTGAAAAGTCTGCGGCAGTTGGATCTTCAAAAACCATTTTTCCATTTAGATCCTTCACGGGTCCATATCCTTCTTTATATCCTTCGGCCGTCTTTAAGAACATAACTTCTCTCACGGACTCCATACCCTCACTCATAAATGTATAGTCGGCAAGCAAGGTGTCGCCCCTCATGCGGCCTTTTACTATGCCTGTATTTTTATCCTTGGCTTCTGGCATATAGTTCAGGGTTCCCTGCACAAGGCCATCTTTTTCAGTCAAGGTCATTTCTACGATGCTATTGCCGGTTTTGCTTCTGTAACAACTTTCTTTCAAGGATTCACCGCTGGCATCGGAAGGAGCTGCTCCTGGGTTTATTTTGCTAGTCTCATCATTTGTAGCCTGAGGATTGTTGCAGGCGCTCAAACTCAATATCAAAAAGGCGGTCAAGGTTTTCAAATTCTTCATAATACGATTATTTGCAAAAGAGAAAAAATTTTAAACAAGGTTCTATTCTTTTATCTAGTTAATTAGGAGATAAATGTAACATATAGAATGCAAAAGTTATTTTAACGAAAAGGCCGGCATGTTAGCCGGCCTTTTGTAATATTTCCCAAACGCTTGCGGTTGTTAGTCCTTATGTTTAAATAAATAGAATACACCTACCTGGAAGCCACGGTTCTTAGCTTCGTTAAGGCTATTTTCGGTTACATCGGTCAATCCAAGGTTGTAACGGGCGTCAACGCCAAAACCAGTTGATGGATGTACGTAGCTCAAACCTGCTGTAATACCGAAGTCAACAGTTTTATAAAGATCTTTAACATCAACTTCATCGCTTCCAACTTCGTTTTTCGCACTCAAAAGAAATCCGACTTGCGGACCAGCCTGAAGTCTAAAACCATTGTCGAACATATACTGCAAGTTTACGGGAACGTTAATGTACCCTAGTTTAGTCTGAAGGTTGCCAGAATTAATTTTGCCACCCTGGCCAGAATAAACAATTTCTGGTTGAAGTCCAAATTGTGGACCAAGATGGATATGGCCTAGCAGGCCAACATTAAAATTAGTACGGTTTTTATAATCCTGATCGGGATCTGTTTCGAGGCTAAACGAATTCAATCCCCCTTTGATACCTAGATTCACTTTCTGCGCTGTTGCAGCTCCTGTCATTAATAAAGCAGCCAATGCTACGCTTAAATACTTTTTCATAGTAGTTTGTTTAAATTAAAAAAATCAATCGAACGCTTCTCTTTTTTGCATTCTAGCAGCATTGTGCAAAAATGAGTCCAATGTGCCAACATTGAAAAATTCATGTCTAATGGTCGTTAAATTCAATTTTGTGCGAAAGAATTTTCTCGGTTTGGTTGGGGGTTACACACAACGGGTACTGGGTTCCAGCATGGAAACTCGTAATTTTTGTTTTGGTTGGCTTTGCTAGGGCCTGTCATATTAGGTACTATACTTCTATCTCAAACAAACTTAAAAAGATAGCGCTGTAGTGTTTTGGTAATTGCTTGCTGGCCGTGGGCGTAATGGTTCCTAAAAAATTAAAGCCACATTTAGTGTAGTAAGTTATGAGGGCTTCATTATCGCCCCAGGTATCCATCCGTATAAATTTTTTATTATTCTTTAACGCATGTGCTTTTGCCCATTCTATGATCTGCTTTACATATCCGTTACCCCGGTACAGTGGATTGGTAACAATGCGGTGAATATAAATAGAAGGATCGTCATTTTTCTCTTTCCATATAAAAGGATCTTCATATGCAATTGCAAATATGCAAGCAACTTCTTCGCCTTCCATTATTTTCCATTGTCTGCCTTCAGCAATTTCTGACTGCACCATATCCCTGTCAAAGTCTAACCAGTGCTTGTCGAATTTAGTTTTTTGAAAAACTACTGCCTGATCATATAAATTAAAGATAGTTGCTATATCTGCGCTTTGGCTGTTGATGATCGTCATGGTAAATTTTTCGTGTTGATGCTGTCGTGTTCAAAATTCATTTGCAAGTTATACAATTGCCCAACATTGTATCACTGTTACATGCCTGTTTTCATCATTGCAGCCAGGTCTGTTGTAGCAGGTAATGCTGTACCCTATAAAACTAAAATGGGTCTTCAAACAAAAGCCATAGTTCAGTATAAAATCCGTTATTTTTGCCGCCTAAAAGAAGTTAAAGCGTACATGAAGAACATCCGCAATTTTTGTATTATAGCCCATATTGATCATGGCAAAAGTACCCTGGCCGACCGCCTTTTACAAACTACACATACCATCAGCGATAGGGATATGCAAGCCCAGGTATTGGATGATATGGATCTTGAAAGGGAAAAGGGTATTACCATAAAAAGCCATGCGATACAGATTAACTACCCCTACAAAGGCGAAGAATACATCTTAAATCTAATTGATACGCCCGGCCACGTAGATTTTAGTTACGAAGTGAGTAGGGCCTTGGCTGCCTGCGAGGGCGCCTTGCTTTTGGTAGACGCCACCCAGGGCATCCAGGCGCAAACCATCAGCAACTTATACCTGGCATTGGGCAACGACCTGGAGATCATTCCGGTGATTAATAAGGTAGATATGGATGGTGCTATGATACCAGAGGTTACTGACCAGATTGTGGAACTCATTGGCTGCAAGCCAGAAGATATATTACTTGCCAGTGGCAAAAGCGGTATCGGTATCGAAGAAATTTTATCGGCCATCATCGAGCGCATTCCTGCCCCCTCGGGCGACCCTGAAGCTCCTTTGCAGGCGCTCATATTCGACAGTGTGTTCAATAGCTTTCGTGGTATCATTGTTTATTTCCGCATTTTTAATGGCAGCCTCAAGCAAGGCGATAAAGTGAAGTTTTTTAGTACCGACCAGGAGTATTACGCAGACGAAGTAGGCATTCTTAAGTTGGGAATGGATAAGAAAAAGTCGGTTCATTGTGGCGATGTGGGTTATATTATCACGGGTATTAAAAACGCTAAGGAAGTAAAAGTCGGCGATACCTTAACCAATGTTATCAACCCTACGCAGAGCCGTATTGATGGTTTTGAAGAGGTGAAGCCAATGGTGTTTGCAGGTATTTTCCCCGTAGAAACGGATGCTTTTGAAGAACTCCGTGACTGTATGGAAAAGTTGCAGCTCAACGATGCTTCTCTTACGTTTGAGTTGGAAACTTCTCAGGCGCTTGGTTTTGGTTTCAGATGCGGCTTCCTCGGCTTGTTGCACATGGAGATCATCCAGGAAAGATTGGAAAGAGAGTTTAATCAAACAGTAATTACAACAGTACCCAACGTAAGCTTCATTGCACACACCACCAGGGGCGAAATCATCGACGTGCACAACCCTTCCACTTTGCCAGATCCGAGCAGAACGGAGCGTATAGAAGAACCCTTCATCAAAGCGCAAATCATTACGCAGGCAGAATACATAGGGAATATCATGACGCTTTGCATCGGCAAGCGTGGCATGCTCATTCACCAGGGTTACCTTACACCTACCCGTGTAGAACTTACTTTCGAAATGCCACTAACCGAGATTGTATTTGATTTTTACGATAAACTAAAATCACAAACACGGGGTTATGCGTCTTTCGATTATCATCCGATTGGTTTTAGAGACAGTGATATTGTGCGGATGGATATTATGTTGAACGGAGAAAAAGTAGATGCTCTGAGTGCCTTGATCCATCGCAGCCGTAGCCACGAGTTTGGTAAAAAACTATGTGAAAAATTAAAAGAGTTGCTTACCCGCCAGCAGTTCCAGATAGCGATACAGGCTGCCATTGGTGCAAAAATTATTGCCCGGGAAAACATCAGCGCCATGCGCAAAGATGTTACTGCCAAATGTTATGGTGGTGATATCAGTCGTAAACGTAAGCTCCTTGAAAAGCAAAAGGAAGGTAAAAAAAGAATGCGCCAGATAGGTAATGTGGAGATCCCACAGGAAGCATTTTTGGCAGTGTTGAAGTTGGATTAGAAAACCCCTGTCCCCTGAAGGGGAACTTAGGTTGTTGGTTTATAATCCTGCTGTTAGTTCTTTTAGTGCTGTGCCATTTTTTATTGGTTCCCAGCTTAAATACTTTATTCAGCATCGTTGCGTCGCACTCTTGTACTGCATCACTTTATTCAACAAATGAAGGCTGCACCAAAATAATATCTTGGTCCTTGAAATTGGGCCATCAAAAAATAAATAATAAAAGTTCATTTAAAAATATTCCCCGCCCATTAGGGACTAAGCCCCCTCGCCTTTAGGAGAGGGGGTTGGGGGTGAGGTCACATGAAATTCTTTCCCGAATCTACCATACATCAATTAGAATTTGACAAGGTAAAAGAGCTGCTGGCAGCGCATTGCAGAACCGACTTTGCCAAGGAGCGCTCGCTTGATCTGCGCATTCATACCAAAAAAGAATTTATTGATAACGACCTGCAGCAGGCACACGAATTTAAGTTGCTCCTGCAAAGCGGGCTACATTTCCCCAACGATTTTACCCTAAATATTAGCAGAGATCTGAAGCTTTTGGGCATTCCCGGTGCCTCTTTAAGTGGCGAGCAGTTTTTATTGATTAGACGCCTTGCAGAAAATACCAACAGTATTTACCGCTGGTTTACCAACGAAATAAGAGATGCTTACCCCGGCCTTTCCAGGGTAATAAAAGATAGTTATTATGAAAAAGATATAAAGCACCTGATAGATATAGTGCTTGATGAAACCGGACTGGTAAAAGATAGTGCCAGCGAAGAACTGCGGGACATTCGCATGAAACTATACCGCAAGCGCAATGAGTTGCGAAAACTATTTGACCGAATTGTGAGCAGGATGAACAAGCAGGGCTACCTGGCAGATATTGAAGAAAGTTTCATGAACGGCAGGAGAGTACTGGCCGTTTTTGCGGAGCAAAAGAGAACCGTAAAGGGCGTGTTGCACGGC
>JBKJKD010000179.1:0-20390 GCA_046597635.1 Ferruginibacter sp.
TCAATATTCTCAATAATCCCTGCAATGCCCTGACCGCCGCCTACACAGGCAGTAACGATACCATATTTTTTCTTTAGTCTTTTCATATCATTCACCAATTGTATGGTGAGCTTGCAACCGGTGCAACCGAGTGGGTGGCCAAGCGCAATGGCGCCTCCGTTTACGTTTACAATAGAGGGGTCTAAGCCGAGCTCACGGATTACTGCCAACGACTGGGACGCAAAGGCTTCATTCAATTCAAAAAGGTCGATGTCTGCCAGAGTCATCCCTGCTTGCTTCAACACTTTGGGCACAGCTTCTACCGGTCCCATGCCCATTAAACGGGGATGCACGCCGGCACTGGCCGCATTTACCAACCTTGCAATTGGTTTTAGGCCCAGTTCATTCACCATTCTCTCGCTCATTACAATTACAAATGCGGCACCATCACTGGTTTGAGAAGAGTTACCTGCAGTAACAGATCCTCCAGCAGCGAAGGCTGGTTTTAGTTTGGCGAGGCCTTCAGGTGTAGTATCGGTTCGCACACCTTCATCGGTATCCATCACATAGGTTTTGGTTTTGCGTTTTCCTTTTTCGTCTATGTAAACCTGCTCTACATTAATAGGCAAAATGCCACTTTTAAAATATCCTTCACTGATGGCTTTGGCAGCTTTTAAATGGCTGTTGTAACTAAACATATCCTGATCTTCGCGGCTCACATTGTATTCCTTGGCCACAGCTTCGGCAGTAAGGCCCATGCTGAGATAATAATCAGGTTCGTCCTTGGCTATGGAATAAGAGGGAACAGTCTTCCAACCAGCTGTAGGCACCAGGCTCATGCTCTCCGTACCTCCGGCCACAATACACTCTGCCATTCCCGAGCGAATTTTTGCTGTAGCCATGGCAATGCTTTCCAGGCCACTGGCGCAATAGCGGTTAATGGTAATACCGGGAGCATGAATGCCCACCGCCTTGGCAGAAATCATTCTGCCTACCTGCAGGCCTTGCTCCGCTTCGGGCACGGCATTTCCTACAATCACATCGTCTACCCGCTTCACATCCAGTTGGGGCACGCTGGCCAGCAATGCTTTTATCACGTCAATCGCCAGGTCATCGGGTCTTGTAAACCTAAAGCCGCCTTTCTTACTTTTTCCTATTGCGGTGCGGTAACCGGCTACTATATATGCTTCCTGCATGGTAGAGAGTTTTAAATTTTTGGACAATCATTGTTCAGGGATGGTTGATGGTTGATGGTTGATGGTTCATAGTTGATGGTTCATGGTTCATAATACTTTTCAATAAAACAACTTTTCACCTTTGACTTTTGACTTTTGACCTTTGACTTTTGACCTTTGACTTTCTTCCTTCGACGCCAGTCTTTCCCAAATTGGTTGTTTATGCAACTTTATAGACCAAAGTTATAATTTAAGGATCAAATCAAAAAACTAAAATAGCTGTGCTATTTTTGCCGGCAATATGTATCAACTGCTGCGCTCCTTTCTATTTTTATTCGATCCTGAAAAGGTTCATTACTTCTCCATGAGAATATTGAAATTATTGTGCAGCGTGCCTTTTACCAAGAGGTTGCTTGAAGCAATGTATCGCCCCACGGGAAATCCATCTCTACAGATTTTTAATATCAGTTTTCCTAATATGGTGGGCCTCGGTGCCGGCTTCGATAAAAATGCTGCATACCTGCGGGAACTGGAAGCGCTGGGTTTTGGTTTTGTAGAGATAGGCACCGTTACTCCCGTTGCCCAGGATGGCAACCCCAAGCCAAGGTTGTTTCGCCTGCCGCAAGACAAGGCATTAATCAACCGCATGGGGTTTAATAATAAGGGGGTAGAAATTGTAGCAGCAAGATTAAAGGAATGGAAACAACGAAATGAAAGCCGAACAAATAGACTCATCATTGGTGGCAACATTGGTAAGAATAAAATTACCCCGAACGAAGATGCGTGGAAAGATTACGAAAGTTGCTTTCTTGCCCTGCATGAATGGGTAGATTATTTTGTGGTGAATGTGAGCAGTCCGAACACTCCTGGTTTAAGAGAGTTGCAGGAGAAGGAAGCGTTAAGAAAGATCTTTACTGCTCTTCAGATTCAAAATTCAAAATTAAAAAATCAAAAGCCATTGCTGCTGAAAATAGCCCCGGATCTTACGCTGGAGCAAATAGATGATGTAATAGCGCTTGCATTGGAAATAAAATTGGATGGTCTGGTGTGTTGCAACACAACGATTGATAGGGATACATTAAGTGAGCTATCGAAAACTACAAGTCAGAAAATTGGTGCAGGCGGTTTGAGTGGTATACCCGTAAAAAAAAGGAGTACTGAAATTGTGGAATACATACATCAAAGAACGAATGGACAACTACCCATCATTGCCAGTGGAGGTATATTCACAGCAGCAGATGCCAGAGAAAAAATAGGTGCTGGTGCCGCTCTTGTGCAGGTGTGGACGGGCTTTGTGTATGAGGGTCCTGCCATCGTAAAAAATATCTGCCGGGGATTCTGATAATTCAAAATCACCATTTTTAGGAAATTGCAATACAGCATGATCACTCGATGGCACTTCTTACCACAAGGCTGTAATTAAATCATAATTTAGAACTCACACATCCGGCCTCATAAATTATAATTCATAAATCCTTTCCCTACTTTTGCAGCATGGAATATTTATTTACATCAGAGAGTATCATCAGCTTTTTCGTTTTGGTTGTATTGGAAGTAGTGCTGGGCATTGATAATGTAATTTTTGTAAGTATTATCATGAACAGGCTTAACGATCCAAAAGATCATAAAAAAGCCCGGAGGATTTGGATGGTTACTGGCATCATGTCCCGCACCATCATGTTGATGGGCCTCAGTTGGTTGCTGTCGCAAAAAGGTAAATCAGTGTTCAGTTTATTTGGTAAAGGTTTCGACCTTGCCAGCATAGTCATGATACTCGGGGGATTGTTCCTTATTTACAAGTCGGTAAAAGAAATTCATGGTAAGCTGGAGGGCGAAGACCCGAATGAAAAAACGCAAGGTAGTATCGGACTTTCCTTTGGCAAGGCCATAGCGCAGATCATGCTGATAGATGCCGTATTTTCTTTCGATAGCATTATCACAGCCGGCGGCACTGCCCAGCACCTGGAGATCATGATAGCAGCAGTGGTGATTGCGATGACGATCATGTTTTTATTCAGTCCAAAGATTGCAGGCTTTATTCACAAACATCCTACGCTAAAAATGCTCGCCTTGTCGTTTTTGGTAATGATTGGTTTGAGCCTTGTGGTAGAAGGATGGGCTCCCGAAAAAGCCCATGACCTTGGCCTAAAAAATTACATCTATTTTGGTATGGCTTTTTCGTTCCTTGTAGAGTTACTCAATATGACCATGATGAAAAGACAGAAAAAACAAAGATTGGTTGAATTGAATGAGCCGAAGCTAAATACCAACACAGGTACTGCAGACGATGATGTTGCTCATTAAAGATTACACAGCAAAGTAGCCGCTACAATACCCGCTGTTTCTGTTCGCAGCCGGGTGTTACCAAGGGATACTGGTGCAAAGCCTTTTTGTAATGCCAGTTCAATTTCATTTGTAGAAAAATCTCCTTCAGGGCCAATGAGAATGAGCTTTGTTTCGGCGGGGTTTATTATTCGCTGGATTGTTTGCTTATTACCTTCATCTTCGCAATGAGCAATCATTTTGAGTAGCGATGTTGAAGCGTTCAATTGGCTTAAATACTTCGTAAATTTTACTGGCTCCTGCAATATGGGCAACCATGCTTGTTGCGATTGCAACATGGCACTTATCAAAATGCCCTGCATTCTTTCCAATTTAAAATGTTGTTTTTCTGTTCGCTCGCATAGTAACGGAATGATTTCTGTCACACCAATCTCAGTAGCTTTTTCTAAAAACCATTCAAAGCGGCTTGCATTTTTTACGGGAGAAATAGCAATACTGATCTGTGATTTATGATTTGTGATGGTTGATTTTTCTATAACAGATACAGTACATCTTTTACGATTATCATCAATAATTTGAGTAGTAAATAAATTTCCCTTACCGTTTGTTAGCTGCAATTTTTCTCCTACTTGCATTCGCAATACTTGCACGATGTGTTTGCTGGAAGATTCATCAAGCACAACCTCATTGTCTGCAAGACTTATGTCGATTTTATAAAATAAGGGAAGTTTCATCTGTCTTTCAAACTTAAGTAAAATAAAAATGGAGAATAAATTTTACCAATTCATTCTCCATTCTCCGCTTAATAATTATCAATTAAAAAGGCGCATCATCATCAAAATTACCATCGTTCATCTTACTTCCTTTTTGTATGTACATTCTTGCTCCATCATCTCCGCCGCCAGCTACCGGTTTCCACTTACCCCCGCCGCCAGCCTGGCCGCCACCAAACTCACCACCGTCCTCTTCCACAAATTTTTGGATATGCAGCAAGGCTTTTAGCTTGATGGTCTCCAAACTACCATTTCTATGCTTTGCTATTTTTACATGCGTTTCTCCCTTGTTGCTTTCTCCAAACTCATCCGTGGTTACTTCGTAATATTCCGGACGGTAAAGAAACATTACCAAATCAGCATCCTGCTCAATGGCTCCAGATTCTCTCAAATCGCTTAGCTGTGGCATCTTATTTCCCTCTTTCCTTTTCTCCACCTCCCTGCTCAACTGGCTCAAGGCAATGATGGGAACCTGTAGCTCCTTGGCAAGACTTTTAAGGTCTCGGGAAATTTTACTAATCTCCTGTTCCCTGTTGCTGTTCCTGTCTGCACTGCCACTCATGAGCTGCAGGTAATCAATTATGATGAGCCCAACGTTGTGCTTATTTTTCAGCCTGCGGCACTTTGCCCGGAGTTCAAAAATATTCAAGGCAGCAGAATCATCGATAAAGATAGGAGCCTTGCTCAGGCGGTCAAATCCATTTTTATACAATTGTTTCATTTCATGTTCTTCCAGCTTACCGCGGGCTATTTTCTCAAGCCAAATCTCACTTTCGGCACTTAAAATACGTTGCACCAACTGGCTGCTGCTCATCTCCAAACTAAAAAATGCAACAGCAGTGGGTGGCCTGTCATCTCCCTTGGGACGAATGGCCGCAGTACGTGCAAGGTTTAATGCAAAGGCTGTTTTACCCACAGAAGGTCTTGCAGCCAGAATGATCAAATCAGTTGGTTGCCAGCCGTAAGTAATTTTATCAAGCGTAGGAAAACCGGTAGGCACGCCCGTAATCTCGTCCTTACGGTTACGCATATCCTCTATACGGTTAAAGGTTTTAACCAGTACAGAATCTATATCGTCAAAGTTTTTACGAAGGTGATTGTTGGTGATCTCAAATAATTTTCCTTCGGCGCTATCCAACAGGTCAAACACATCTGTGCTGTCTTCATAAGCGTCGCCTATTATTTCGCCGCTGATGCGGATGAGCTCCCTTTGTATGAACTTTTGTAGAACAATACGGGAGTGAGCATCAATATTAGCAGACGAAACAACCGAGTTGGTAAGTTTTGTTACATAATAGGGTCCGCCTACCATTTCCAGTTCTTCCCGAAGCTTCAATTCTTCTACCACGGTAAGCATGTCTATCGGTAAACTTTTAATGGCCAAGCCCTGCATGGCTTTAAAAATTTTTTGATGTGCATCTACATAAAAACATTCAGGTTTTAAGATCTCTATCACCGTATCAAACGCACTTTTCTCTAGCATGATGGCACCAAGGATTGCTTCCTCCAATTCCTTGGCCTGGGGTGGCACTTTTCCAAAAACCATGCTTCCCATATCCATAGAGCTGGTCCTCCTGGCCTTTCTGTCCTTATTTAAATTGGTAAATTCCATTAATCCTGAGGTTCCTTTGCTGTGATTAAAAATGATTTTTTTCGTAGCCAATCTTTAATTACCTAGCGGAAATGAAGTGCTGTTCGGCTTTTCATTTTCCAGTTAAGCGCATTTAGTTTTGGCGGGCGGCTAAGGTAATGGCAAATTGGTAATGATAAAATAACTTATTGCTGTTATTAACTTTATTTTACTCATTACCCACTTCATATCCACAAGTAAAAGTAGGTTATTCACTACTTATAAACAGGAGTATCCACATACAAACTGCCAACTACATTTCAATTTTTGGATACTTATCAACACAAAGCCGTAAGCCATTTTTCTTTTTGTGCACCTCTCTTTTATTTTACTTCGTTGCTACTTTCAACTCAAATACCTAGCTTCCTGAACTTTGAATTTCGGTTGGTTTTTACAACCAAATCATAGTACTGAAAAAACTATCTTTGCTGCCCAAATAAATTCAACCGATGATCATTTCTTATAATTGGCTAAGTGAGTACCTACCGCTGAAGATAGAAACGGAAAGGCTAAGTAAAATTCTTACCTCTATTGGGCTTGAGGTAGAAAGCATGCACAAATATGAAACGCTTAAGGGTGGTTTAGTGGGCTTGATAACTGCAGAAATTGTAGCATGCGAAAAACATCCTGATGCTGATAAATTAAAAATCACGCAGGTAAATACAGGTGCAGAAATATTACAGGTGGTGTGCGGTGCTCCCAATGCCGCTATTGGCCAAAAGGTAATATTGGCTACGGTTGGCAGCACCATATATCCTATTACAGGCGAGCCTCTCACTTTAAAAAAAGCTAAGATTCGGGGAGCCGAAAGCAACGGTATGATCTGCGCAGAGGACGAAATTGGCGTAGGCAAAAGCCATGAAGGCATTATGGTGCTGCCAGCCGATACTCCTGTGGGGCAGCCAGCAGCTTCTTTATTTGAATCTTACGACGATACTATTTTTGAAATTGGCCTTACACCCAACCGCATGGATGCCATGAGCCACCTGGGTGTTGCCAAAGATGTGTGTGCATACCTGAGCCATCATGATAGAAAAGGAACCACTGCGAAATTGCCTTATAAAAACGGTTTTAAACCCGATACAACAGGTAAGCCAATTGAAGTCGTAATTGAAGACAGCAATGCCTGCAGGCGTTATGCCGGTATTAGCATCAGCAACATAACGGTGGCGGATAGCCCAAAATG
Source organism: Ferruginibacter sp. (assembly GCA_046597635.1). Classification (GTDB taxonomy): domain Bacteria; phylum Bacteroidota; class Bacteroidia; order Chitinophagales; family Chitinophagaceae; genus Ferruginibacter. Next base: position 7,027 of record JBKJKD010000179.1, read on the forward strand.
GCTACAGCAAAAACTCAGTAGTATTGGCTTAAAACCCATCAACAATATTGTAGATATTACCAATTTTATTTTGCATGAAACCGGGCAGCCATTGCACGCATTTGATGCAGCCAAAATAACCGGCAATAAGATCGTGGTAAAACAATTGAAAGAAGGCACACCGTTTACCACGTTGGATGCGAAAGAAAGAAAACTGATTGCTACAGACCTCATGATATGTAACGCAGAAAAACCGATGTGCATTGCAGGGGTTTATGGCGGGGCAGAAAGTGGTGTAACAACCAGCACAAAAAATGTTTTTATTGAAAGTGCTTGGTTTGATCCCATCAGCATTCGAAAAACTTCTGTATCGCATGGCTTAAGGACAGACGCAGCAGCTCGTTTTGAAAAGGGAATCGATATCAGCAGCACTGTAGTAGTTTTGAAAAGAGCTGCCCAACTTATAAAGGAAATTTGTGGTGGAGAAATAACAGGCGATATAGTAGATGTTTTTCCCAATCCCCTACCAACCGTTTCGGTGGGGTTAAAATATCATTACCTCAAAAAATTAAGTGGTAAAAATTACCATGGAGATTCCATCAAAAATATTTTAACGGCTCTTGGCTTTGAGTTGGTAAGAGAAGGAGTGGATGAAATGTGGGTGAATGTGCCATTCAGCAAACCAGACATTAGCCTACCTGCCGACCTGGTAGAGGAGATCATGCGCATAGATGGCCTGGATAATATTGAAATCCCTTCCACTATCAGCATCTCTCCGTCTAACGACAGCACTTCGCAAAACAATCTGTTGCGAGAGAAGGTAGCCAACATGCTCACCGCCATTGGTTTTTTTGAAATATTCACGAACAGCATTACCAACAGTGCTTATTTTGATGAAGCCACGTTGAGCCAGTCTGTAAAAATGATCAATAGCCTTAGTGCCGACCTTGATATTATGCGCCCTTCGCTATTGCCCACAGGGCTGGAGGTAATTTCACACAACATCAACAGAAAGAACGCCAATCTTTCACTATTTGAATTCGGTAAAGTGTATGGCAAAGAGGCTGATGCTGCTTACTCAGAGGCAAAGTATCTGGCGTTTTACACCACAGGCGATGTGGCTGAAACCGGATGGAATCAAAAAGCTAAGAAGGCAGATTATTATGGCCTGAAAGCTATCTGCGAAAAAGTATTTGCAGCAACAGGAGTAGCCAACGTTTCTTATGAGCCCACCAGTAACCTTGATTTTGAAATGGCGGCAGCAATTAAAATCAACAATGTGCAGGTAGGTATCATCGGCAGTACTTCAGAAAAAAGAAACAAACAGTTTGGCATCAAACAACCGGTTTATGTGGCGCACATGCATTGGGATACCATCATTAACAGTATTGGAAAAATGAGTTTAAAGTACCAGGAAGTGAGCAAATTTCCTTCTGTGCAGCGGGACCTTGCTTTGCTGGTAGATAAAAATGTAACTTATGCCCAGGTGGAAAAAACGGCTGCTTCACTTAAGCTACCTCAGCTACAATCCACGGGGCTGTTTGATATTTTTGAAAGCGAGAAACTTGGTGCAGGCAAAAAATCGATGGCTGTCAATTTCAGTTTTGGCGATTTCAACAAAACGCTTACCGATGTGGAGATTGATGAGATGATGAACAAACTGATTGCTGCCTGCACAAAGCAATTAGGTGCTGAGATTCGTAAATAATGTTTTCAACTGTCAAGACATTTTCGCCGGGAAGGCGGAAAGGCGTTTTAAATAATTGCTCTGCCGGGAAGACGGGAAGGCGAATAAGTTGATTGATTTGCCGGAAATTTAATAGCTGATACATTTTTAAAAAATGCCGGAACACTGAAGGTCGTTTAGAACCCTTGAACGCCTTACCGCCTTACCGGCAAGTTTTCATTACAACATAATAACTTAATTTTAAAGGCATATTGTCATCTGTTCTCAATCATATCAGCATTATACAAAGCAAGCTTCAGCAGTTGCTGAAGCAACATGAATTACTGAAGAAAGAAAACAGTAAATGCCAGCAAGAGCTCTCAATCCTGCAACAGGAGCAACTCAAGTTAAAAGAAAGCATGGCAGAATTAGTACAACAAAATCTTCTGCTAAAAGCCTCTGTAACTGCCATGGACGGTGCAGACAAAAAAGCCCTTGAACAAAAAATACAGCACTACGTCAAGAACATAGATAAATGCATTTCTTTACTCAGTAAATAATATCATGGCAGAACTGATACCTGTAAATATTGTTATTGCCGATCGCACTTATCGCATCAAAACACTGGCGCAAGACGAAGAAGTAATTCGCAAAACCGTTAAACTCATCAATGATAAAATCATTGAGTTTAAAACACAGTTTGCAGGCAAAGACATGCAGGACTACATTGCCATGGTGATTATTTGGTATGCTACCCAATCTGTTTCAGAAAAAAACAGCAGCCTCGATCAAACAGAATTGCTCAACGGTCTTAAGAAGTTGGAAGATCAAATAGACAAAGCGCTGTAATTCGTAGCTCGATGTTTGATACATTACAAAATCTTTTACGAGGATAATTCTACACTCAAAATTTGTATCTTCGCCCTTAACCTTAATACTCAAGCCATATGAGTACACACAGGACATACAATATTGTCAATCAGCTTAAAACATTAATTTCTAATGGATATAATTCCAATCATCATAGGAGTGGCCGCATTAATAGTCGGTCTCATCCTGGGTAAAATCATTTTTGCAAAAAATACCTCTCAAAAAATTCAAGAGGCAGAGATTCAGGCACAAAAAATCGTTTCAGAAGGACAATTAAAAGCCGAAACCTTTAAAAAAGAAAAGGAACTGGAGGCTAAAGAGAAATTTGTGCAAATGCGAAGCGACCATGAAAGGGACGTACTGCAAAGAACTCAAAAAATAAACGAAGGCGAAAACCGCATTAAGCAAAAAGAACAGGCTTTAAATGCCAAAGAAGGCAATCTGGAAAAACAGTTGAAGGAGAATGAAACCATCAAAGAAGCCATGAACAGGCAGATTGAAGTGGTAAATATCAAACGTACCGAGCTGGAAAAACACCAGGAAGAGCATATTCGCCGTCTGGAAAAAGTGGCAAGCCTTACCGCTGATGAGGCAAGAACTCAATTGATTGAAAGCCTGAAGCAAGAGGCTCATAGCAAGGCACTTACCCTGCAGCAAGAAATTATTGAAGACGCTAAGCTAAAGGCTAATAAAGAAGCCCGCAAAATAGTTATTCAAACCATACAGCGCACGGCCGCAGAAACAGCGATAGAAAACTCCATTACTGTTTTCAACCTGGAAAGCGATGAAATAAAAGGTTCTATTATTGGCCGTGAGGGTCGTAATATTCGTGCTATAGAAGCAGCCACTGGGGTAGATTTGATTGTGGATGATACCCCGGAAGCCATTGTGCTTTCTTCCTTTGATCCCCTACGCAGGGAGATTGCCCGTTTATCTTTACAACGTTTGGTTGCTGATGGCCGTATTCACCCCGCCCGTATTGAGGAAGTGGTAGAAAAAACCAAGCGTCAATTAGACGACCAGGTAATGGAGATTGGCGAAAGAACAGTTATTGAACTGGGTGTGCATGGTCTGCACAAAGAACTGGTGAGGATGGTGGGTCGTATGCGCTTCCGCTCTTCTTATGGTCAAAACCTGTTGATGCACAGCAGGGAAACCGCCAATCTTTGTGGTATCATGGCATCTGAACTGGGTATGAACCCTAAACTGGCCAAAAGAGCAGGGTTGCTGCACGATATTGGTAAAGTGCCAGATGAAGAAACAGAATTAAGCCATGCATTACTTGGTGCAAAGCTGGCAGAAAAATATGGTGAAAACCCGGCTGTGGTAAACGCTATTGGCGCTCACCACGACGAAATGGAAATGCAATATGTAATTTCTCCCATCATTCAGGCTTGCGATGCTATCAGCGGAGCAAGGCCCGGCGCAAGGAGAGAGATCATGCAGCAATACATTCAGCGTATTAAAGATTTGGAAAATATGGCTTTGGCTTACAATGGTGTAGAGAAAGCTTACGCCATACAGGCGGGCCGTGAGTTGAGGGTAATTGTAGAAGCCGATAAAGTAAGCGATGCAGACAGCGACAAGCTGAGTTTTGAAATTGCACAAAAGATTCAGACGGAAATGACTTTCCCGGGCCAAATAAAAGTAACGGTGATCAGGGAAAAGCGGGCGATCAATATAGCACGGTAACTAGTTAACTAGTGCACTGGTGGACTAGTTAACCAGGGGACCGGTTTACTTGCCCACTAGCCCACTTTCACGCTAACTAAAAAAACTTTCAGTGGCCGTGCGGTTTCTTAACATTAAGCCTTACCTTCGCCCTCCGAAAAATAAATTTATATGAACGCAATAGATTTTGTTCATGAGCAGTTGACCACAAAGCCAACGCTCCCGACATTCAAAGCAGGTGATAACATCACCGTTAACTACAAAATTGTAGAAGGTACCAAAGAACGTATTCAGAGCTTTAAGGGCGATGTAATCAAACGCCAGGGAACGGGTGCAACAGCATCTTTCACTGTTCGTAAAATAAGTGACGGAGTAGGTGTTGAACGTTTGTTCCCGGCATTTTCTCCCAACATTGAAAGCATCATCGTGCACAAAGTAGGTCGTGTACGTCGTGCTAAATTGTACTTTCAACGTGAAAGAAGCGGTAAGAGTGCTCGTATTAAAGAAAAAAGACAAGCAGTGGCTAAAGTGGCCAAAAAAGCCTAATTCAACATACTTTGAAAGAGCGGAATTTATTCCGCTCTTTTTTATTTACATCCTGTCTGCAAAGGATTCTGGTTTTGGAAGAGCAACGAGCGCCTACAGTGTGATTTCCTTTTTTAACACAATAGCTTCGTGTTAGGCTGTTTAATAGCTCTTTCATTGTATAAATGGCCTACCTTTACTTTGTCTAAATTTCAAAATTATGTTAGTAAACGTTCCAAACGCAGTATTACTATTTTCGCTACCCGGTGGTGGCGAATGGATCCTTATAATTTTAGTGGTACTATTATTATTTGGAGGTAAAAAAATTCCTGAGTTAATGAGAGGTATTGGTAAGGGGATGCGTGAATTTAATGACGCAAAATCTACCGTAAAAAGCGAGATTGAAGAGGGAATGAGAGAAAAACCGGTACCGCCTACGACTCCTGCTCCCAAGCAAGATATTTCTCAGTAATTTTCACGAAAAGTCTGATAGCCGAAGTTTGTTTCGCAGCGCTTGTTTACAACATGCCTGCGAAACGTTCTTCGGCTTATTTATAGCACCACACTGCCAAAACTATTTACTGAACTGATGTATTCTTACACTACTATAGCCCGCTACCACAGCCAATTGCAGCAGGAAGAAATTACCTGCCAGCTTGCCGTGCAATTTTACCTGGCCCAGATAGAAAAAAACAAACATCTCAATGCGTTTGTAGAAGTGTATGCACAGGAAGCGCTGCACAAAGCTGCCGAACTCGATGCGGCCAGGCAAGCCGGAGCACCGCTCAAAAAACTGCATGGAGTGGTGATAGCTATCAAAGATGTGATCTGCTATAAGGAGCATTACGTAACGGCAGCTTCGGCCATACTTAAAAATTTTAAATCTCTTTACAGCGCTTCTGCCTTGCAGTTTTTGTTAGATGAAGATGCCATCATCATCGGCAATTGTAATTGCGATGAATTTGCCATGGGAAGCACCAACGAAAACTCCGTTTATGGAAAAGTGCTCAATGCAAAGGATGAAAATAAAGTACCCGGCGGCTCGTCCGGGGGCAGCGCTGTGGCTGTGCAAGCCAATATGTGCATGCTGAGTTTGGGTAGCGATACCGGCGGATCTGTGAGGCAGCCCGCAGACTTCTGTGGCTTGATTGGCATTAAACCATCTTACGGACAAATATCCCGGTATGGCCTCTTGGCTTATGCTTCTTCTTTTGATCAAATTGGTATTTTTGGGAAAGAGCTGGACGATGTAGCATTGCTGCTCTCCCTGATGTGTAGGACTGATGAGAGAGACAGCACGATGGCAGAACCGCAGGCTCGAGGCCTTTTCCCGGTTGATGAACCTGGTGAAAAAAAGTTCCGCTATTGTTACTTTCCCGAGGCCATGATGCATGCTTCTTTAGACAAGGAGATGCAGGAACAAATGATGTTTAAGATGCAACAACTGAAGGCAGCGGGGCATACAGTACAGGAAGTAGCATTCGATCTGCTGGATTATGTGGTGCCAGCTTACTATGTTTTAACAACGGCTGAAGCAAGTAGCAACCTATCCCGGTATGATGGAGTGCGGTATGGACATCAAAGCAAGATACCCTCCAAAGATTTACATGATTTTTACCTGAATAACAGAACTGAAGGGTTTGGCATGGAGGTAAAACGGCGCATTATGCTTGGCACATTTGTATTAAGTACTGGCTATTACGATGCTTATTACAGCAAGGCTCAAAAAATCAGGTCGCTGCTCGTGCAAAAAATGAACAGCATTTTTGAGGAGTATGATGCTATACTGATGCCAACCTGCACACAAACAGCATTTGACATTGGGCAGAATCAACAAGACCCCATAGCTATGTACCTTGCAGATATTTATACCGTATTGGCTAATCTTACGGGCTTGGCAGCCATATCGTTACCCCTGTTTTCACACAGTAATAACATGCCCTATGGCTTGCAGGTTATGACCAACAAGGCAGATGAGCTAACTTTGCTTCGAATATCAAAATTGTTGTTGCAGCAATTTAAACAAACAAGAACTTTACCCGGTTGATGAAAAAAATCTCTCACATATGCATGTTGATTTGGCTGGCAGCTGTACAATTGCCTGCCCAGGCTCAGCAAGTACCGGCCTCAGAGATCATGCTGCCAAAAGATACCAGCATACAGGATACTGCTCAGACCCTTGTTATTATAGATGAGATCATCAAAACCAAAAAGGCTCCGCAAAAAGATAAGGTGCAGTATTTCAGCACCTTAACCCGTTACGGCTTTAAAGATCTTTTTTCCAAATATTCTTACAATACTAAATTACCCTACAGCAGCCAGGTAAACCCCCAGGCGGAAACCTACATGCAGGGCTATCTTAAAAGCCACACCAAAAGCTTAACAGGAATGAAGACTTGGGGCGTACCTTATTTCAACCTTATTGATAATATTCTTGCGCAGTATGGCTTGCCGAAAGAATTAAAATACCTGGCAGTAATTGAAAGTAACCTCAGCGCAAGTGCTACCAGTTGGGTAGGTGCTGGTGGCCCATGGCAATTTATGCCTTATACTGCACGGGAGTATGGCCTGGTGGTAAATGGAAGTTTTGATGAAAGAAGAGACTATTACAAAAGTACCCATGCTGCTGCAAGGTATTTGCTTACCCTTTACAAGCAAATGAACAAAGACTGGTTGTTGGTGATAGCTGCCTACAATGGAGGACCCGGAAGAGTGTACAGCGCCATGAAAAAAAGTGGCAGCAAAAATTTTTGGAGCCTGCAATATTACCTGCCAGAAGAAAGCCGAAACCATGTAAAGAAATTTATTGCCACTCATTACATCATGGAAGGTGCAGGCAGTGCAGGAAGCAGTGCCGCCTTTAATGCCGGCATGACGAGTTACGGCGGTAGCACTGCAAACAGCAGCAACCCTTATACTCCTAAAACAGGTCTATCTGTGGCAGAAATGGAACTGGCGGAAACCCAAAATATTTCTGGCAAATACAACTCTGTGGTGATCGCAAAAAATATCATGATGGATATTGCTACGTTCAACCGCTACAATCCACAGTTTGATGCTTTGCTAAATTCAAACGGGCAGTTCGAACTCATTCTTCCAGCAGATAAAATGCAATTGTTCCTGGCCAATAAATACCAAATTCTAAATGAGTGCGTACAGTTGTTGTTGGGAGATAACGATATTCCCAATAATAAAACGGTTTATCCTGCCCGCTATAATAGTAAAGGAAGGAAAGGTTCTTAGAGAATCTTTAGGCTAAAACATCCTGTATTTTAACCTTGGCATACCAACTTTCTACCTCCCCTCATTTACATCCAACACATTCATGATAGCTTCGGCCTTCAATAACGTCTCATGATATTCGTCTGCCGCATTGCTGGCAAAAGTGATAGCACTCCCTACTGAATATGATAATTTTTTCTCCTGATCATCGTAAAAAATACTCCTGATAACTACATTAAAATCAAAGTCAGCATCTGGTGTTATGTAACCAATAGAGCCTGAGAACAATCCTCGTGCCCCGGTTTCATATTCATCTATCAATTGCATCACTCTCTTTTTGGGTGCCCCGGTCATGGAGCCCATGGGGAAAGTTGCTTTGATGGCATCTGTCCAGTGCAGGCCCTCTGCCAATTCTGACTGTACACTGCTGATCATTTGATGCACTTGCGGAAAACTGTAAATCCCATAAAGCTCTTCAACCTGCACAGAACCTTCTTTGGAGATCCTGCTTAGATCATTTCTTACGAGATCTACTACCATCACATTTTCGCTGCGCTCTTTGCTGCTGTTTTGTAATGTTGTCATGCTGGCCATATCCTCACCATTATCATCCACAAATCGTTTGCTGGTGCCCTTGATGGGCTGAGAAAGCAGCGTTTGGCCTGTCTTTTTTAAATATCTTTCCGGGCTTGCGCATAAGCAGTACTTGTCATTTAGTTTGTAAAATGCAGCGAATGGGTTGGGAGAATGCTGTAGCAATTTGCTGTAAGTATACAACGGATCAATAATGGCATTTTGTGCAAAATACTGCTGGCAGAAATTAATCTCGTAACAGTCTCCCCGCCTGATATGTCCTTTCAATGCATTCACTGCATCCACATAAGCGGTTTCAGTAATCCGGCTTTGCAGTTTTACTTCTGCCGAAATACTGCTGCTAATTTGTGCAGGCATTTCTTGTATGACCTGCCATATTTCCTGGTGGTTCTCGCCCTGACATGTGATGCTAAGTTCATTTTTTTGTAACCGTACCACTATGGTTGGCTCAAAAAAGAAACCCCATCCGAAATCAACCATGGGCTGCTGGTGCCGGGAAGTCAAATCCTCCACTTCATTTTTTAGTTCGTACCCCAAGTGACCGAAGAGCCAACCGGGTTTACTTTCATAAAAATCTTTTAGGGCAGCAAAGGAATGGCCTTGCTCTAATTGAATAGACCGGGTGCAACCTGCAGCCAATATACAATCGAACACCGGCAGGTTGTGGGTGTAACCATTGTTGTCTAACAAACAAAAAATGTTGAACTGGTTGGCCCAATTCAACATTTTATTTTTTAGATCAGTATAATTTTCTACGCTAAAATTTGCTGTTGTCAATTTCAATTATCAATTAAAAATCATCATCGTCGTCAAAGTCATTACCGCCATCAGCATCATTGAACAAGCCAAACTCTTTGAAATCATCATCAATTTTAAGATCATCCTCTTCGCCCGATTTTTTACCGGGTGCTTTTTTACCTTTTGATTTTGGAACGTCAAATTCTTCAAAGTCAGGATCCCAGTTATCATCGTCAGCAGGCTTCTCCCATTCATCATCAACGTCTGCTTCAGCATCATCTTCGTCTTCCTCATCCTCAGTTTTTTTCTTTTTACCACCGGCCTTCGCTTTGGCTGCGGGCTTGGCCTTGGTTTCTTCTTCATCCAGGTCATCGTCTTCCTCATCTCCATCTACCTCGGATGTAGCAGGCGATTTCTTAGGAGCAGCGTCCTTTGCTGGTACAGATTTTTTTGAAGTTGTTTTTTTTTCGTTGTTCGGTTTAGTGGCCATACTAAAAATATTAATGCTGTAAAATTTCTTCTAGATTTTTAATTTGCCAAATATTTGGCCACATTTTTAAATTATTTTTTTATACCGCCACAATCTGCTCTCTGCCAGGACCGTTGCTTATATACTTTACCGGAATTTTGATAAAGTTATTTAAGTAATCAATATAAGTGTTCATTTGTTCAGGCATATCATTGTAAGATTTTACTGCAGATATATCTCTTTTCCACCCTTCAAACGTTTTGTAAGTGGGCTCTATCTTTACCCTATTCATCTGGAAAGGTATATAATTCTTTTCTTCTCCATTAATCATATAGCTGTTACATACCTTGAGTTCGTCCAATCCGTCCAATATGTCGGCTTTGGTCATCACAATTTGTGTAACGCCATTTATCATACAGGCAAACTGAAGTGCCACCAGGTCAATCCAACCACAACGACGTGGCCTGCCAGTAGTACTTCCAAACTCATTACCGGCATTACGCAAAAAATCGCCTGTTTCGTCAAACAGTTCAGTAGGGAAAGGACCACTGCCTACTCTTGTGCAATAAGCTTTGGTGATACCAATTACTTCTTTTATTTTTTGTGGGGCAATACCGAGTCCAGAACATACCCCAGCGGTAATTGTACTGCTACTGGTTACGTAGGGGAAAGTGCCAAAATCTACGTCGAGCATGCTGCCTTGTGCACCTTCGGCCAACACCTTTTTTCCGCTGGCTATCTTTTCATTGATAAAGTATTCTCCGTTCACTATTTTAAGCTGGCGTAAGAAATCCAATGATTCAAAAAATTCTTCTTCCCAGGCCGAAATGTCTTCCTGAAAATTAAATGAATCCAACAGGCGCTGGTGTTTCATCCGCAGTTTGATATATTGCGTAGTAAAACTTTTATCAAGCAAATCCCCCACCCTCAGGCCATTTCGGCCCGTTTTATCCATGTATGTAGGCCCAATGCCCTTCAACGTACTTCCAATTTTTTCAACGCCCTTGGATAATTCACTTGCCTTATCTAAAGCACGGTGCGTGGGCAAAATAAGATGTGTGCGTTCGCTTATAAAAAGGTTCTTTTTATAATCAACACCGAAAGCTGCTACCGATTCACACTCTCTTTGCAATGTAACAGCATCTAAAACGACACCACTCCCAATTAGGTTGGTTTTGTTTTCATGAAAGATGCCACTTGGTATTTGATGCAATACAATTTTTTTATCCTGCACATATAGGGTGTGTCCTGCATTGGGGCCGCCCTGAAAACGTGCAATTACATCATAATTCTTAGCAAAAAAATCCACAATTTTACCTTTACCCTCATCACCCCACTGTAAACCCAGTATTACGTCAACCATTACTTACTTTTTAGATGTTGAAATTTTAAACGAGCAACGAAATTATACTGAAATATGTCAACCACCTAAAATGAAACGGCATAATTAAATAAAATTATCCATGGTTTTTACCTATGCTTTTACTTTTAAAACTATCAGTTTCCCGGTCTACAACAAACCTGCCACCACAATTTTGAGCAGTCATCAGCATTGCCTGATAGGTGTTGCCTTAAGATTTTTGCGACACAAAAATCCAACTTATTTGGGACTGGAATTGAGCTCAAAATCCCTGCACTGTAATTGAATTACAGGGGGAACCATTGAAGGAAGACTTTTTTTCTAAGCTGCCAATAAAACGGAGAGGTACTGAAAATTATTAGGCTACTTTGAGCATGCTTAATTTACTGATGTTGAACTTGCGCTGAGCGTATTCGAGGGTTACTTCAAATGTTTTTACTTTTTGACTTGGTAGCTCAAACATTGCATCAGTAAGTACACTTTCGCAAATGCTGCGCAGGCCACGGGCACCCAGTTTATACTCCAATGCTTTTTCTACCATAAAGTCATAAACTGCTGGCTCAAAACTGAGGGCAATCCCTTCAATCTCAAAAAGCCGTGTAAACTGTTTGATGAGGGCATTCTTAGGTTCGGTTAAAATACTTCTGAGTGTGGGTGCATCCAGCGGATTAAGATAGGTTACCACAGGCATACGGCCGAGGAGCTCTGGTATCAAACCAAAATGCTTAAGATCTACAGAATTAATAAACTGTAGCAAATTATCATGTTGATAATCCTGCAACTCTTTGTTTACGTTAAAACCAATAGCATTGGTGTTTACCCTACGGGCAATAATGCGATCGATACCATCAAAGGCACCACCGCATATGAAGAGTATATTCTGTGTGTTTACTTTTACCAACTTTTGTTCGGGATGCTTCCGGCCGCCTTGAGGTGGTACCAACACTTCACTGCCTTCCAGCAGCTTTAATAAACCTTGCTGCACACCTTCGCCACTTACATCCCGGGTAATGGATGGGTTATCACTTTTACGTGCAATTTTATCAATTTCATCAATGTAAACAATACCTTTTTCTGCTGCCTGCACATCATAATTGCAAGCTTGCAACAAACGGGTAAGCATGCTCTCTACATCTTCGCCGACATAACCAGCCTCTGTAAACACAGTAGCATCTACAATGGCAAAAGGTACATTCAACATCCGTGCAATAGATTTTGCAAGAAGGGTTTTACCGGTACCTGTTTCGCCCACCATTACAATATTACTCTTCTCTATTTCTACTTCATTATCCGATTTGTGGTTGAGTCTTTTATAGTGATTATAAACCGCAACAGCCAAAATCTTCTTGGCATCGTCCTGGCCTATCACATATTCATCCAAGAATTTTTTAATATCAATAGGTTTACGAACGGTTAATTTACTATTGCCACTCGCAGGATGTTTTGCTTCTATCTGGTTGCTCAATTCCTGAGAAATGATTTCCTGTGCGTGCTCCACGCAATTTTCGCATATATGCCCATCCTGACCCGCAATGAGTATCTTCACTTCATCTCTGCTTCTGCCGCAAAAAGCGCAATGTAAAATGGGTTGTTTTGCCATGAGTTTATTTTAAGGATCTGCAGGGCATAGGCCACTTGCAAAACGGTTGCAAAGGTACATGCCTTTTACAAGAATATAGAGTTAAGACAATGTTCATTTGCAAATAGATGCATAGGAATTTTTGTGTGACGTGGGTGCCACCCTAACTTGCAATAAAAGTATCTGCCAGATTTTTAATTTGATGCCATTATTACATATCCGTCAGGTTACTTTAAACTGCTAAACTTTAGGGTTGAACTTATCTTCTTTATCAGTTCATCGAGGCTGGGAACAATATATAGAAATGCCCTGCTACAGCGAAGCAACAAGGCATTTCAACATCTTTCGTGTAAAGGCAGAAGGTTATAATTTTTCCATCACCCCATCTACAATGCCATAGGCAATTGACTCCTGGGCATCCATCCAATAATCACGGTCAAAATCTTTCATTACTTTTTCGTAAGTCTGTCCGCAGTTTTCAGCCAATATGCGTGCACCCAATTGTTTGGTCTTCAGAATTTGCACCGCCATTATCTCCAGGTCTGCACTGGTACCACGGCCGCCACCACTTGGCTGGTGTATCATTACTTCGCCATGCTTGTAAATAAACCTTCGCCCTTTTGTACCACCACTCAGCAAAATGCTTCCCATGCTGGCGGCCATACCCATGCAGACCGTGCTCACAGGAGAA
>JBKJKD010000241.1:0-5139 GCA_046597635.1 Ferruginibacter sp.
GGGAACAACCTTTTTTGCGGGATGCCGTTATCAATGTTGTTCAATCCATATATTCAGCTGATTCTGTAGATGTGATCGTGCTCACCAAAGATGTGTTCAGCCTTGGGGGAAGCTTCAGTTTAAGCAGCATTAACCGGGTAAAGGCAGAGATCAAAGAAGAAAATTTCGGAGGTTCCGGTAACAGGTTCGCCCTTTATGGTCTTTATGACAGGGAGCGAAACCCCGCACGTGGTTTCGGAGCAGAATATGTGCTCCGCAATATGCACGGCACTTTTATTAATTGGGCTAACGGATTCAAAACCTTCAATAATGCTTTTAACAGCGGGCGGCTGGAAGAGATAAACTTTTACTCAGACGTAGAAAAGCCCATGGTAAGCAGGTACACCGCCGTTACTGGTGCTGCCTCCGTTTCTTATCATGCTACCCGCAATGCCTATGTTTCTGACTCCCTGTATAGCCAGGATTATCGATACAGCTATGCCGCAGCAGATGCATGGGCGGGTTACAATATTGGTCACAACTCCGGTAAAAAAAAGGATTCAGAGAATCGCCTGCGACATTTTGTAGCTGTGCGGGGCTTTTACAATATTTTTAAAGAAGTGCCGCTTAAATTCTTACAGGAATACAACTTTCGTTATGCCGATATTAATGGGGTTTTATTTGCCTACAGTTTATACAGGCAAAACTTTTACCGCACCAATTTTATTTATGGATTTGGCCGAAACGAAGATGTACCAGAAGGATTGAATGCTACCGTTACAAGTGGGTATACCAATAAACAAGGCGTAAAGCGATCGTATTATGGCCTCGAAATGGATGCTAGTAAGTTCAATAAAAAAGAAGGCCTTTTTTCTTATTCTATTAAGGCTGGTGGCTATGTAAACAATCGAAAACTCCAGGATGTGGATGTATTGCTGGGAGTAAGTCATTTTACCAAACTGTTCAAATTAGCACCAAACTTGTATAACCGCAGTTTCATGGGTATATCGTATACACAGCAATTAAAAACTTTTTTAAATGAGCCCCTGTTTTTGCAGTCAGATTTTGGTCTTCCGTTTTACAGGGGGGCGGTTATACAGGGGCAAAGGCGAACCACGTTTAAGGTGGAGTCGGTCTTTTTCAACATGAAAAAAATTGCCGGGTTCCGGCTAGCGCCTTTTGCGTTCACAGATCTCACCCTGATGCAACCTTTTAATGAGCCATCCCGAAAGTCCAGGGGCTACCCTGCGTTGGGAGGGGGATTGCGTACCCGAAACGAAAACCTTGTATTTGGGACAATGGAATTACGAGGCTACTTTTTTCCCCAAGCTGCCACGGATATGCAAAATTGGAAAGTAGAACTTAGTACCAAGCTCTTGTTTAAATATAACAGTAGTTTCATACGCAAACCTGACTTTGTAAAACCTAACTAATTTCCTGCATGTATACAAGGGAGCAGTCGTCATACATCAAGCAGCAGTTCTGGACCCGGTTTGGAAAATATATGGCGCCCATCCCATCCGCTTTGGGAGAAAAAATAAACTGGATAAATTACAAGACAGGTATCAGGCACTTAAACTTTCGTATGGATGCTACGGATGAATTTGCTTACATTGGTATAGAGATAAACCATAAGGATCCTATTAGGGCAGTTGCCTTGTATAAACAGTTTGGAATCTTAGCACCATCGCTCGAAGAGACCTTAGCAGAAAAATGGCAATGGCAGGCTGAGTGCTCACAGGAGCATAACCAACTATTATGCAGCATTAGCATCAGCCATCCGGGTTGTAATATTTTAAAAGAGAGTGACTGGCCTGCGATCATCTCTTTTCTGAAACCTCGCATTTTGAAACTAGACCAGTTTTGGATTGAGCATAAAATGATTTTTGAGATGGTGGGGTGAAATATTTTATTTAAATGTTTTTGAACTTAGCAGGTATTATAAATGTTTACAAAAAAAAAGAAAAATATGAAATGGATTAAACAAAGCAAGGTAGTAGTAATTGCAACCCTCACTATGGCCGCTGTTGCCTGTAATGAGCAAGCCGCAAAGACAGATGCCTCGCCCGCATCTACAGAGCCAGTAGCCGCCCAAATCAAAGAGGAAGCGGTTTCATACAGCTCATCTGACGGGGTAGCACTAAACGGTTGGTTGGCTTACGATTCAGCCAAAACTGAAAAACGGCCTGTAGTATTGGTGGTACCAGAGTGGTGGGGTCTGAACGACTACGCCAAATCGAGGGCGAAAAAATTGGCGGAACTCGGTTACGTAGCCATGGCGGTAGATTTTTATGGAAACGGCGCCCAGGCAACTACTCCAGATGAAGCGGGTAAGATGGCAACGCCGTTTTATACTAACCCGGCAATGGCAGCGGCAAGGTTTAATGCAGCGCTTGCTAAAGTTAAAACTGTGGCCCTGGCCGATACTAACCAGGTAGCGGCCATAGGTTATTGTTTTGGTGGTGCACAGGTATTAAATATGGCGAGGCTTGGTAGTCCGCTTAAGGGCGTTGTAAGTTTCCATGGTAATCTTGTAGGCGTGCCTGCAGATAAAAACCTGCTAACAGCAAAAATATTAGTTTGTCATGGAGAAGCGGATCCTTTTGTACCTGCTACTGAAGTGGCTCAATTTAAAAAGCAAATGGATTCTATTGGTGCCAACTATACTTTTAAAAGTTATGCCAATGCTACACATGCTTTTACCAACCCCGCGGCCACAGACATGGGTAAGAAATTCTCCATGCCTATTTCTTACAATGCTGCTGCAGACACAGCTTCCTGGAATGATATGAAATTATTTTTTGGACAAATATTCAAATAGAATTTACGACATAAAAAAAGCGGCCATTTTTAATGGCCGCTTTTTTTATGTTTTTAAATTTTCTTATTGCTTTATGAGTTTGTTGTTATAGATAATGGTACCGGCATCGTCAACAACGGTGAAGATGTACATGCCTCTTTGGATATTGGCTACATTGTTCAACATTAATCTGCTGCTACCTTTGGTAATTTTCCATTTTTCTGTACTAACTACTTTACCCGAAACATCACTGAGCTTAACGTTTACAAACTGGTTGCTGTTGCTAAGGAAATCTACGGTAATGTTAGTTACAAAAGGATTAGCAAGAATAGAGATACCCGTTTTATCAAGCTCTATTTTAACCTTGGCAACACTTGAGAATTTAGATCTCTGATCGATATCCACTTGCTTGATACGATAATAGTTAAAACCTGCAACTGGCTTGGCATCGTATGCTGCGTAGTTTTTTACAGTGCTGCTGTTGCCTGCACCGTTTAAAGAGCTCAATGTTGTCCATGTAATACCATCCGTACTTTTTTCGATATCAAAATATTTGTTGTTGCTTTCAGATGCTGTACTCCAGTTTACAGAAACACCAGCACCTTTTTGAGTAGCGGTAACTTTAAGGAACTCTACAGGTAGTGGACCTCCTTGTGGGCAAGTAGCAACTTTTAGGTCATCTATAGCAAAGTCGTTTCCGCAGCCATTGCTAACTTTATCCATTAGTGTAAGTCTAACTCTTTGAGCAGCTACAGGTATAGTAAATACTCCCCCTAGTTGTACCCAGGTAGGCACTGCTGTTTGAGGTATAGACGCTGAAGTTACCACAGGTAATGAAACCCAGCCCGAAGTACCAGTGGCATTTACGTTGTACTCCAGCCCAAAAGCAATTTTAGGCAACAAGGCATCTGGTCCGCAAGTGCCAGGTGTGTTTACGTTCATCAAAAATAAACTTGCAGAATAGGTGCCGGGAGCAAAACCGAAACTGCCATTAGTAATGGTACGTACAAAAAATGTGTCTGGAAAACCATTAATTACAAGCATTTTGCCGTTGATGCCCGTTGGGGTGTGGTTAGGTGCGTTGTGCCACTCCGGCCTTTGTTGAGTACCGTTAATAGACCGGTAGAAACCATCGTCAAGACTACCTGCGGCGGAGTAAGTAAGGTTTGTTACATCGGGGTGGCTGCTGGCAGTTGTTCCGTTACCAAAATCTTCGAAAAAGATAACTGTTTCATTGGCACAAAAACTTTGTGCGAACGATGTCATACTGAAGAGAAAAAAGCAAATAGATAAAATGATGCTTCTGGAACCGAGCATCACGCTGCTGAGCCTGAAAGTAGATGTTTCTTGCATAAAAATAAGTTTACAGAGATGAATAAAAATAGTTATACAGGAGATGGGAGTTACAATTCTTCAGAAGGATAGGAGAGATGAGGATTGGTATTCCATAAGAAGGAAACACCTGGAAAGCGATACATTGGTATGCTCCCGAGCTGTAAAACTAGGTAGTTTTAGCAGAGTAGAAAAATATTTCTCTATTTGGTGGATAAAAAGGCTCCTCACGGTACAGCTTAGCCGAACTGATGGACCGATCTATTTAAGCAGAGCATTGTAAGCCTGTAAATTTTTTTGCAAGATGTCTATTGGTGGTCTTACTCTAACTTCCAGCGAGTGATACCCAAACGGCAATTTTTATAGTCTGTCAAACGGGTAGTTTGCTTCAACGCTATACCGCCGCTGCTATTACTTGCCGTCTTATTTTGTGATTCTGTTTTGTCTACCAATGCCGTGAGTTCCCGCTCAAATTTTCGGTTAACCTTTTCGTTGTTGGGCATCTTAAAGAGAACCACAAACTCCCCTTCTTTACCACAGGCTGCAGCGATATCTGCTGAAATGTTGCTGTTATTCTTTTGATTGAATGTTACCACAAAAGATTTTAAGAAATCGGAGGATGCTGTTCCGCAACAGATGCTGTTAAAAGCGACCGCTAACGGGTAGACTGTGCTATCAGTTGCAGGAGCGGCAGCATTGCTTCCATTTTTGATGGTAGAATTTGAGCAGCTGATTATGGTAATTAAAAGGCTGAGTGTTATAAGCTGTTTCATACAGGTGTTTTGTACAATACTATAGATTTTATTTGAAGGGCGAATTTATTAGTTGAGCTTTTTGATGTAATAGCCTGCCATCAAGCACAATCATTTTGTAAAATAATGGGTACTGTCCCCGATTATTTTATCTTTGCGCCCATGACAACAGAAATATTAAAATCTATGAGGGACCGTGTGTTGGTCTTGGGGAGGTTTCTTTGACGTCGCTAACAGAGAAGCTAAAATAACTAACGATAAACAACTTTCACTTTC
>JBKJKD010000308.1:0-58126 GCA_046597635.1 Ferruginibacter sp.
CCAGCACCAATGATAACTACTTTGGTGGGAGGAATGCCACTGATACCGCCCACCAATACGCCCCTGCCATCATTGGCACTACTGAGGTATTGACCAGCAATCAGCATCACGGCACTGCCCGCTATTTCGCTCATACTTCTTACAATGGGGTTGTGCCCGCCGGCATCTTTCAGGTTTTCAAAACTGAGAGCGGTAATTTTTTTTAGCATCATCTTCTCCAGTATTTCTCTTTTCATCACCGCCAGGTGAATGGGAGAAATAACGTATTGATTGGGTCGTAAAAATTCGCAGTCGGATTCGCTTACCGGCGCACTTTTTACAATGATTTCACTCTCAAATACAGATTTTTTGTCTGGTAATATTTTGGCACCTGCCTCGCTATAATCTTTATCGCTATAGTTAGCGCCCTCGCCGGCGCCTGTTTCTACATTTACTTCATGGCCGTTGGCCACTATCACGCCTACAGCTTCGGGTGTTAAAGCAATACGGTTTTCGTTAAACGAATCTTCCCTGGGTATACCGATCGTCAGGGATTCAGTCTTAGGTTTTATATCAAGCGTTTCTTCTAAGGTTTCGTATGCTAGAGAGGGAGAAACAAATGGTTTAACTGTTGCCATAATAGATAAAAGGTTAAAGTAACTGCCGGGGAAAATAAGTTGCACCTGTTTGTTTGCTACAAAATAGGTAGATAAAAAATAGTTTCTGGTGGGTGAGAGGCGGTTATAAATTTCCAGCGCTTTAAATAATTTCGATAAAACCGTAGAAAGATCATTGTTCCGTTATATTGTGTTACACGATGGTTTTACAAATTACATTTTTATTTGCAGCTTGCGCTCATTATTACCCGAGGTAGACAAATAGCAGTGTATCGTTTCGGCAGGTATTAGCCCGGGAGCTTTTTCGGGCCACTCTACCAGGCACCAATTGCCAGAATAAAAGCATTCTTCCACCCCCGCCATCAAGGCCTCTTCTTCATCTTTTAACCGGTAGAGGTCCAGGTGGTATACCCGTTTTTCATCTAAAGTTTTATATTGATGAATGAGTGCATAAGTGGGGCTGCTCACGGTATCAGTCACCTGCATCCTGCGGCAAATGGCACCGATAAAAGTGGTTTTACCTGCTCCCATCTCCCCATGAAAAGCAACGACTGCAGGTCCTTTTACTATTTTTAAAAACTCTGCTGCAGCCTCATCTATTTCTGCCAGGCTAAATTTTGAATCCATGATGCAAAGATATTTTCATAAATAGTAAGTAGTTAGGCTGGGCATAAGATAATTTTGCAGTATGGAAAAGGTAGATTGGAAAGTAGAAGGAATGACCTGCAGCAATTGTGCGCTTAGCATCTCTAAATACCTAAGCAAAGAGGGGGCTACAGATGTAAGAGTGAATCCTATTGACGGGGCGGTGAATTTTACAGCACCTGCAGAAGCCTCTTTGCCAGTGCTAAAAAAAGGAATAGGCTCGCTGGGTTACGTTGTGGTAGACGAACAGCTTGACCCTCATCATGGTCACGACCATGGCCGGGCCAACGGCTGGCCAACGTTTTTATCTACCAATAAAAAAAGACTCCTTTTTTGCTTGCCGTTTACCCTGGTGCTGATGTTGCACATGGTAGAAAATTGGATACCCGTCCATTGGCTGATGAACCCATGGATTCAGTTGGCTTTATGTATACCGGTGTTTGTTGTGGGTATGTGGTATTTTGGTAGAAGTGCTATTGCGAGTATTAGGGGTGGCGTACCCAATATGAATGTGTTAGTTGCACTGGGCGCCCTTGCCGCTTTTTTGTACAGTCTCGTTGGAGCTGTACTTCAATTGGGTCCATCTTACTTGTTTTTTGAAACTTCTGCTTCTATCATCACCCTTGTATTGCTGGGGAATTATATGGAGGAAGCGTCTATACAATCTACACAGCGTGCAGTAAAGTCGCTGGCCAAATCACAAAAGGTAATGGCCAATATGATTGCTTTTGATGATGAACACAAAGAGCAGATATTTCCTTTGGAAAATACGCAGCTGAAAACTGGAGACCTTATTCTCATTAAAAATGGAGAAACCGTTCCCATAGATTGTAAAATATTGTGGGGCGAAGCCACCGTAAACGAATCTATACTCACTGGCGAAAGCATGCCGCTGTTAAAACAAAAAAAAGATACGCTCATTGGCGGGAGCATTCTTGAAAGTGGAGTTGTAAAAGCACAGGTAACAGCTACGGGTAAGGACACCATTTTATCTGGCATTTTAAAAATGGTGCAAGATGCGCAAGGAGAAAAGCCGCCCATGCAAAAACTTGCAGATAAAATAAGCGCCATATTTGTGCCACTGGTTATTGGTATTGCCGTGCTCACATTCGTGCTCAACTTTGCAGTTTTCGATAAAAGTCTCGGCACTTCGCTGATGCGATCCATTGCAGTATTGGTTATTTCTTGCCCCTGTGCTATGGGCCTGGCCACACCGGCCGCCATTGCTGTAGGTTTGGGTCGTGCAGCAAAAAATGGTATCCTGTTTCGCAACGCCTCCAGTCTTGAGTCCTTTAAAACAATCAGGCAGGTTGTGTTTGATAAAACGGGTACGCTTACCACCGGAAGTTTTGCAATTGCTAATTATGAAACAACTATGGCGGATGAGCAGTTTAGGAACCTGCTCTTCTCTTTGGAAAAATACGCCAGCCACCCCATCGGTAAGTCCATTGCCCAACATTGGAAAAGTAATGATGCAATCCGTTGGAAGCACATTGAAGAAATAAAAGGGTTGGGTATGCAGGCCACCGATGTGGAAGGCAATGTGTATGTTGCTGGTTCGTATAAAATGTTGAGCAATCAAGTAACTGCTCCCGGTCACGATCTATATGTTTTAAAAAACAAAGAAATGTTAGGTTGGGTAGATGTGGGAGATGAAATTCGGCCAGAAGCAAAAGAAGTAATCCGCTGGTTGAAAGGGGAACAAATAAAAACGATTCTGTTGAGTGGCGATCGGAAAGAGAAATGTGAAAGAGTAGCCCATGAGCTGGGCATAGATGAAGTGATAGCCGAGCAATCTCCTCAACAAAAGATGGAAAAGATAGAGGAGTTAAACAACCAGAGCCCTACAGCTATGGTGGGCGATGGTATCAATGATGCTCCGGCACTTGCTAAAGCAACGCTAGGTATTTCGCTGAGCGAGGCAACGCAGATAGCAATGCAAAGTGCCGATGTGATACTCATGGGGCACGGCCTAAAGAACCTTCCACAAGCACTTGGTCTGGGCAGGCATACTTACATTACCATAAAGCAAAACCTATTTTGGGCTTTTATCTACAACATTGTAGCGATCCCTATTGCGGCGTTTGGCCTGCTCACGCCTACGGTTGCTGCATTGGCCATGGGCCTCAGCGATGTGGTGCTGGCCGTGAACTCTGTGCGGTTGTTTGTGAAAAAGGTTTTTTAACTTTCATGGGAATCAAACAAACAGCTTGCACGACATTCACGCCATATTAAAGCAATATTGGGGCTATGAACGCTTTAGACCCCTGCAGCAGGAAATTATAGAAGCTGTATTGCAAAAAAAAGATACCCTTGCCTTGCTGCCTACTGGTGGGGGAAAGTCAGTTTGTTTCCAGGTGCCGGCAATGGCTATGGAAGGTATATGTATTGTGATAAGCCCGTTGATTGCCCTTATTAAAGATCAGGTAGAGCAACTTAAAAATAGAGGGATACCGGTATTGGCAGTGTACAGTGGAATGCATTACCTGGATGTAAAAAAGACCCTGCAAAATGCTGCCTTTGGCAATTACAAATTTTTATACCTCAGCCCGGAGCGCTTGGAAACAGCGCTGTTCCTGGAATTTTTACCGGCCATCAAACCTTGCCTTATTGCAGTAGACGAGGCGCATTGTATTTCCCAGTGGGGTTACGATTTCAGACCGCCTTATTTGCGCATCCATAATTTACGGGCAGAGTTGCCCGGGGTACCTGTAATTGCACTCACGGCTTCGGCAACCAAAGCTGTTCAAGATGATATTTGTAAACAACTCCGTTTTGATACGGATGCCCGGCGTTTTCAACAGTCGTTTGAAAGATCAAATTTATCCTATAGCATCTTTTCTCCTCCGGCCAAAGAAATTAAACTGGTTGAAATACTCAGCAATGTAAAAGGATCGGCTATTGTGTATTGCAAAAGTCGCAAACACACACAACAGGTTGCAGGCTTATTAACTTTGAAAGGTATCAACGCAAAGTATTACCATGCAGGCCTGGATGCAAAGGAGCGAACCCTGCGGCAGGAAAGCTGGATAAAGAACGAAACCAGGGTGATGGTGTGTACCAATGCTTTTGGCATGGGCATAGATAAGCCCGATGTGAGGGTTGTGGTGCATTACGATGTGCCGGATTGCCTGGAAAATTATTACCAGGAGGCGGGGCGTGCAGGAAGGGATGGAAAAAGGGCCTATGCTGTCTTGTTGTACCAGCCAACAGAAATTGCAGATTTGCTAAAAATGCTTGCCATTAGATATCCATCTGCGGAGCAAATAAAAATTATTTATACCGCCTTGATGAATTACCTGCAGGTAGCTGCTGGTGGCGGCGAAGGCGATAGTTATGATTTTGATATGGCGGTTTTTGCTCAACGATTTAAATTAAATATACTGGAAGCTACATATGGTGTACAAGCACTGGCACAGCAGGAAGTACTCAGCTTTAATGAAATCTTTTTCAGGCCATCTACAGTCGTATTTACTGTTTCCAAAAACCAGTTGCAGGATTTTGAGCAACAGCACCCCGAGCTGGAGCCCATGGTAAAAGCATTGCTGCGGAGTTATGAGGGCATTTTTGATTTTGTGACAACCGTTTACGAGGGTCTGCTGGCAAAGTTTGTGAAATTAAGTAAAGATGATGTGGTATTGTTACTAAACAAGCTGCATCAGTATGGTGTCATCCAATACAGCCCGCCTACGGACAAGCCACAGGTTTACCTTATCAAGAGCAGGATGTATTCGGATGATTTTAAAATAGACGGGCAGCAGCTGGAAATTCGAAAAGATCAACATAAAAAAAGGACCATCGCTATTGCCGATTATATTGAAGATGAAACAACCTGTCGCAGCCAGTTGTTGGCCACTTATTTTGGTGCTACGCATGATAAAAAATGTGGCATCTGCGATAATTGTATAAGTTATTCTCAGAGGGAACTAAGCCCACAGGAGTTTGAGGCACTTTATAAGCAGATCATTTTAGCAACAAAAAATGGAGCCGTGGAAGTTACTCATCTTATAAAATTATTAAGACCGCACAGCAATACCCATATTTGGAATGCAATAGATTACTTGCAGGCCGAAGAGTTGCTTGAGAAGGAAAAGGATGGGTTTATTAGAACTAAAACTAAACCGTGATGGCTTTTCTATGGGTAAAGGCATAAAAAAAGGGACCAAGATAGAAATCTAGTCCCGCTTTAAAATCCAATATCCTATGAAAAACCGAAACGAAGATAATGTGGAAATTACTAAGAACCAAAGTTTTTTAAAACTATTTGTAGTCGATATACTACATTGGGTAGTGAAATATTGATATCAGCGACAGGGTAGAAGTATACAGCATTCTATTTCAATCATTTACTTAAAAAAAATGTGGATAAAATGCCTTTCTTGTACCTCAGAAAATAATTTGATGTATTGTTTAAAACCAACTTGTTTTTCGGGTCCTGCTACGCCCGCCAAGGCCCAATGCTCCTAGTAACGAACGAACAATTGTATTTCCAGCCGTGCGGGCAATACTTTTTACAACCGAATTGTTGGCTACTTTCTCAAACGTAGTTTGCTCCTCTTTTGTACCCTTTTTCGCCAGCGTTGCAGTTTCACTATTTTCTACAGCTTCCTGTAGCTTCTCAGTCAGCATTTCATAGGCGCTACGGCTATCAATTTCCTGGCTGTATTTATTAACCAATTTACTCTTCGAGTTAATGTTTTTAATTTCCTCCTCGGTTAAAACATCCATCCTGCTTCGAGGCGAACATAACATGGTATGAGCAAGAGGGGTTGGAATGCCCTTTTCGTTGAGCATCGTCACCAATGCTTCTCCAATACCCAACTGGGTTATGAGATCCTCAGTTTTATAATAATCTGTTTCGGGGTAGTTATCTGCGGTTTGTTTGATTACTTTCCTATCGGCAGCGGTAAAGGCTCGCAACGCATGCTGTATTTTAAGTCCTAATTGGCCCAATACCGATGCCGGAACATCCATGGGATTTTGTGTGCAGAAGAAAATACCCACACCCTTGGAGCGGATGAGTTTAATAATAGTTTCAATTTGTTGCAACAACTCTGGGCTTGCTTCCTGAAAAATAAGATGGGCTTCGTCAATGAACATTACCAGCTTAGGTTTGTCCAGGTCTCCCTCCTCGGGGCAGATGGCATATAATTCGGCCAGCATTTGCAACATGAATGTAGAGAAGAGTTTGGGCTTATCTTGTAGGTCTGTTACCCGTAAAATACTTACCATGCCGCGGCCATCATCGCTTATACGCATGAGGTCTTCTACTTCAAAACTCTTTTCACCAAAGAAGATGTCGGCACCCTGCTGCTGCAATTCTATTATTTTTCTAAGGATAGTTCCGGTAGAGGTGGTAGATATCTTTCCATACAATTTTTCAATCTCGGCTTTGCCTTCACTGCCCACAAACTGTACAATCTTAATTAGATCTGCCAGGTTGAGCAGTGGCATTTTATTATCGTCACAGTATTTAAAAATAAGCGCTACAATACCACCTTGCGTATCATTCAGCCCTAGTATTTTACTTAGAAGTACCGGTCCAAACTCACTTACTGTCGCTCTTAGTCGTACTCCATCTTTGCCTGTAAGTGATAATAGTTCGCTGGGGAATGCCATAGGGCTATAGGGTAGATCTAGTTTCTGGTACCGTTCTACTAGTTTATCGTTCATTGCTCCTGCTGCTGCAATACCACTGAGATCTCCTTTAATGTCCATTAACAACACAGGCACACTTGCATCACTTAAAAACTCGCTGATGGTTTGCAGGGTTTTGGTTTTACCCGTGCCCGTTGCTCCAGCTATCAGCCCATGGCGGTTCATGGTTTTAAGTGGAAGAAAAATGCCCGCTTCTTTAATTACTTCACCATTGAGTATTGCTGCACCAATTTGCACTGATTCGCCCTTGAAAGTATAACCAGCTTTTATAGCTTCTATAAATTTTTCTTTGTTAGACATTTTGATTATTTTTCTGAAAGATACGAATGTATCCAATGTACTTTGTTGCATTTTGAAAGCAGGTATTACCGACGAAAGCTTTATTAAAGTTGCAGGTTTAAATTGTTGGCTAATGCGCAAATGCCCAAAGCAATTAACTTTGAATTCCACATAAGTCGGTATAATTTCAAGCAAATGAAAGCAGCCCTTATTTCCCTTTTATTGTTGTGTGCAGTGCTATTGCTCAGTTTCTCCTTGGAAGATACTATGTCGAGGGAAAAGGACATGACAGACCTTGGTAAAAAATTATTCAGCGAAAAATTATTGTCAAAGGATAGCAGCGTAAGCTGCATAAGCTGTCACAAGCCCGACTTTGCATTTGCGGATACGGCGGCCTTTAGTATCGGCATTCATGGCAAGCTTACCAGCAGAAATACCCCTTCGGTTTTAAACATGAAAAACCGTCCCTACTATTTTTGGGATGGCCGGGCAGCAACCCTGCAAGAGCAGTCGTTGATGCCGATAGAGAATCCGAATGAAATGGGGTTGCCTGTAAGCGAAGCTGTGGAAAGATTGAATACATCTGCTCTCTACAAATCTTTATTTAAAAAAATATTTGGGCAAGCGCCCAATGCAAAAAACCTGGCAATGGCAATTGCGGCTTTTGAGCAAACGCTGGAAACGGTGGATAGCAAATTTGACGATTGGAGCAACAACATCGGCACGCTTTCCCAGGAAGAAGAGCGGGGCAGGGAGCTTTTTATTGGCAATAAAGCCAAATGTTTTGACTGTCATTCTATGGAAGACTTTACAGATGACGGTTTTAAGAATATTGGTCTTTTTAATGGCAAAGACCTGGCAGATTTTGGTCGCTTCAGCATTACCGGTAAAGAAATCGATAAGGGGAAATTTAAAACGCCGGGCTTGCGCAACGTGGCCGTTACCGCACCCTACATGCATGATGGCAGGTTTCAAACTTTAGAACAGGTAGTGTCTTATTACAACACACCCTTTATGTTTGTAGACGATCCTGTAAACATAGATTCTTTACTGCTTCGGCCACTCAAACTGAGCAGTGAAGAAAAGAAAGACCTGGTGGCATTTTTGAAAACACTCACCGATAAGGCTTACCTGAAGTGACGGAATGAATCCAAAATTTTAAAAGTGAAAACAGACATTACTTTTAAGGTTAACAAAAAATTAGGCATTATATTAGCGGTACCAAAACCGGATCAATGTTATTTGTAAATAAACTAATAAAACATGGAAGCAACTAAACCTAAAATTCTATTGTGTGAAGACGATACCAACCTCGGTATGGTACTCAAAAATTACCTGGAACTAAATGACTACGACGTTATATTGGAGAGAGATGGCAGGCTTGGCCTCGCAGCTTTTCAGCGGGAAAAATTTGACATCTGCCTGTTGGATGTAATGATGCCGAATATGGATGGCTTTACAGTAGCGGAAGAAATCAGGGATATCAACCCCGATGTACCCTTATTTTTCCTGAGTGCAAAAACCATGAAAGATGATATTATTCAAGGGTACAAATTGGGCGCTGATGATTACATCACCAAGCCTTTTGACAGCGAAGTGCTGTTGCATAAAATAAAAGCAATTTTAAAACGCAACGAAGAATCTCACAGAGAGGAAGCCAATGCAGAATTTGACCTTGCTTCTTATCATTTTAATCCACGCCTGCGGGAGCTAACGGTAAACGGCAAAGTGCAAACACTTTCCCCAAAAGAAAATGAATTGCTTAAAATGTTGTCTGAATATAAAAACGATTTGTTGCCAAGAGAAGCTGCGCTTAAAAAAATATGGGGCAGCGATACGTATTTCAACGGCCGCAGTATGGACGTATACATTGCCAAATTGCGCAAATATTTAAAAGAAGATAGCAAGCTTGAAATTGTAAATATTCATGGGAATGGTTTCAGGTTGGTAGAAAGCGAATAATGATTTCAATTTCATTTATAAAAAAAGTGGGCTTCGATTTATCGAAGCCCACTTTTTTTAAACGAATATTATAAATCCTTAGCCCTGGGCAATGTTCGCTTTTTAAGCAATCTGTAAATGATCCAAACGACTGATCCAAGCACGGCTATATTCAAGATACCCCATACTACAAGGCGCCAATTCGGGAGGCTTATTTCCATATTTTAGCTAAATTTTATTTAAACAAATTATTCTGTAAACCTCCGGAAGGCATTGTTTTTTTCAAGTGCTGATAGGCTAATGCGGTTACTTCCCTTCCCCTTGCAGTGCGTTGCAAAAACCCCTGCTGTATTAAAAAGGGTTCATACACTTCTTCCAGAGTACCGGTTTCTTCACCTACCGCTGTCGCTATCGTTGTAATGCCCACCGGCCCACCCTTAAATTTATCTATGATGGTGGTAAGAATGCGGTTATCCATTTCATCCAGGCCATACGCATCTACATTGAGTGCCCGCAGGGAGTGCTCGGTTATGTTCATGTCAATTACACCATTGCCCAATACTTGCGCAAAGTCTCTCACCCGCCTTAACAGGCTGTTGGCTATACGGGGTGTGCCACGGCTGCGCCCGGCAATTTCTCCTGCTGCATCGCTGGTTATTTTTGTATTCAAGATTTTTGCGCTGCGCACAAGAATATTTTTTAACGTGGCAGCATCATAATATTCTAGCCGGGATTTTATGCCAAAACGGGAAAGCAAGGGCGAGGTCAAAAGGCCACTTCTTGTAGTAGCGCCTATCAGTGTAAACGGGTTTAAATTTATTTGAACGCTGCGGGCGCTTGGCCCGCTGTCAATCATAATATCTAGGCGAAAATCTTCCATGGCTGCATAGAGATACTCTTCTACCACATTGCTCAGGCGGTGTATTTCATCTATAAAAAGTACGTCATTGGGTTCGAGGTTGGTGAGCAATCCGGCAAGATCTCCGGGCTTTTCAATAACTGGTCCACTCGTTTCTTTGATGCTTACACCCAATTCATTGGCCACAATGCGGCTCAGGGTGGTTTTACCAAGGCCCGGAGGACCGTGAAAAAGAATATGATCCAATGCCTCGCCACGGAGGCGTGCGGCTTTAATGAAAATCCGGAGGTTTTCGATGGTTTGCAACTGCCCGTTAAAATCGTCAATCTCCCGTGGACGGATGTTGTTTTCAAATTCCTTATCGGCTGCGCTCAGTTTGCCCGGTTCATTATTTAAATTGGGATTTCCCATAGTAGTTTTTTATTGAAGCTGTGGCCGTAAAGCTAAGCCATTAATACCTATTTTTTGTTTGATAACGGCCAGTTGCCCGGTTGTGGCTTGGCGCATCCAAACTTGGGAAAGTACACTTTGCTGCGTCTTTGTGTGGGCCTCTGTTTCTCAGCGGCAGGCTTGTTCATGCCTTTTGGCACCCCATTTAGCCATTAATATAAATGATACCGGAAAATTAGATTTACAGCGCTTAGATTTGTTGATATGCTCAAGAATATTTCTCGTTACTGGTGGTGCCAGATCATTGGCTGGTCAATCAATATTGCCATCAGTGTATTTTTTGTGACCACTTTTGGGGAACCTGATAATTATTTTTTCCTCAGCCTTTTCCTCACCTGCCTGTTGGGCGTGCTCATAACACATGTGATGCGTCACAACATTCATAGTTTAAAAGTATTGTCCAAGCCACTTAAGACACAGATATTTTACCTCGTAATACTTACGTTTGTTTTTGCTGTTTTTTTTGGAACGCTCACAGAAGCTGTAGATTATTTGATTGGATACAACCCGGATAAACTGCAGAAATACTCCAAGCTTCAACGTCTTTTCTTTAGCAGTTTCAACGCCATGTGGTTGTTGCTGGTTTGGAACATGATTTATTACATTTATCATTATGTAGAAACCAACCGCAAGCAGGAATTGGATACCTTCAGGTTAGAAGCCATGGTAAAATCTCTGGAGTTAAAAACCATTAAATCCCATATCAACCCCCATTTTATTTTCAATGCCCTTAATAGTATTCGTGCGCTGGTAGATGAGAACCCGGAGCGAGCAAGAACTGCCATTACCGAGCTCAGCAATATTTTGCGCAGCAGCATGCAGGCCGAAAAAATGGAAACAGTACCGCTAAAACAAGAGTTGGATATTGTGAAAGACTACCTTGCCCTGGAGCACATGCGTTTTGAAGAAAGATTGCAAATAGAAATGGAGATAGATGAAGATACCCTGAACCAACCCATACCTCCCATGATGTTGCAAACCCTGGTAGAAAATGCCATCAAACATGGCATAAGCAAACAGATTGACGGCGGCATGGTGAGGATCGTGTCAGATTTTAAAGAGAATCACCACGAACTGATCGTCTTAAATTCTGGTACTTTAAATGGCTACAAAGGCCTGGCCAGCGACGGTTTCGGCATCAAGAGTACCCAGGATAGATTGAACCTTTTGTATCAAGGCAAAGCACATTTTCAAATAAGAGATGTAGAGGGCGGCAAAGTAGAATCGAAAATAATTATGCCGTTGGCATCCATTTTATAACTTTATACCACACAAAAATTTTTCTTACAAATGCATAAGGCAATTATTATCGACGACGAAAGATTGGCAAGAAATGAATTGAAAAAATTGCTATCAGATTTTCCTGAAATAGAAGTGATAGGCGAAGCAGCCAACGCCGCAGAAGGGATTGAAAAAATAGAAAGTTTGTCACCCGATCTTATTTTCCTGGATATTCAGATGCCTGGCAAAACAGGTTTTGATATGCTGTTGGAACTGGAGCGTGCGCCGCATGTAATTTTTACAACCGCATACGATGAGTTTGCGCTAAAGGCATTTGAAGTAAATGCCCTGGACTACCTGATGAAACCCGTAGAGCCCAAACGGCTTGCAGATGCGCTGCACAAACTGCAGCAGGCAGAAGAAAAAGAATTGGCCGCAGCCATGGCAGGCATCAGCCGCGGCATGCTGAGTGAAAATGACCAGGTATTTGTAAAAGATGGGGAGCGATGCTGGTTTGTGAAACTGAGCGAAGTGCGTCTTTTTGAAAGTGTGGGCAACTATGCAAAAGTGTATTTTGGTCCCAACAAACCTTTGATATTAAAATCGCTGAACGCTCTTGAAGATAAACTGGATGAAAGAATATTTTTCAGAGCCAATCGTAAACACATCGTAAACATGAGGTTGATAGAAAAAGTGGAACCTTATTTTAACGGAGGCTTGTTGCTCGATTTAAAGGCAGGCGAAAAAATAGAAGTGAGCAGAAGACAGGCAGTAAAGTTTAAAGAAATGATGAGCTTGTAATTTGATGATTTGATAATTCGATGATTTGATAATTGCCCCGGCCAAACGGCCGGGGATTAAAATGTATAGAACGTTGGGCTCACCCTACAAATAAAAATACCTTATCACCACAAATAATTGTCATGAGTATGATTAATAACAGCCTTCTTGTCGCATCCCTGCTAATTGCGGGTCTGACGTCTTCTGCCCAAAACATGGATAAGATCATCAATGTAGCGGAAGTAGAAAGAATGGAAAGAACCCTCTCTTCGGATGATATGAAGGGCCGAAAAACTTTCAGTCCGGAAATTGATAAAGCCGCAGACTTCATTTCAGCCGAATTTAAAAAAGCTGGTCTTAGTTTTTTTGGAGGGCTAAAAACTTATCGGCAGGAATTTAAAATGGTGAAGGCGAAATTTATTTCTGCCGCAGGAACTCTCAATGATGAAACGCTAAAATCTGATGACATCATTGCGGTTACTACAGAGGCCAGTTTGATGCTTGACGAAAAAAGTGGATTCAAAAAAGTAGTGATAGACAGCTGTGCCAACCTGCTCATGGAGGCTAACAAAATTATCAATAGCAATGAAAAAACGTTGGTGCTGGTAAACAGTGGGCAGTCCAAGAACTTCAGCAGGCTAAAACGTTTTAAGAGAGATAGTTTTGGTGATAAGGCTCCGGTTGTATTTGTGTTAACTGATAAAGATGCCACTACTTATAAATTTGATATCGTTCACGAAATTTCTTCTTCTGCTTTGGCAAATGTAATCGGCATATTGCCGGGTAAGTCAAAGAAAGAGGAACTGGTTGTTTTTTCGGGCCACTACGATCATATTGGAGTTGGCAAAGCCACTGCAGAGGGAGATTCTGTTTATAATGGCGCTAACGATGACGCTGCAGGAACAACTGCCGTAATGATGCTCGCTAACTATTTTGCTAAAGAAAAAAACAATGAGCGCACCCTGATTTTTGTTGCATTTACCGCAGAAGAAATTGGCGGTTTTGGTTCGCAGTATTTTTCCAAACAAATAGATGCTGATAAAACAATAGCCATGTTCAATATAGAAATGATTGGTACAGAAAGCCAGTGGGGAAAAAACAGTGCCTACATCACCGGATATGAAAAATCTGATTTCGGGAAAATCTTGCAGGGCAATCTTGCAGGAAGCCCTTTCAAATTTGAACCTGACCCTTACCCAAAACAAAATCTTTTTTATCGCTCAGATAATGCTACGCTTGCAGCGCTGGGTGTGCCGGCTCACACCATCAGCACCAGTAAAATGGATACCGAAAAATTTTACCATACAGCAGACGATGAAATTGAAACGCTGGATATGACTAACATGACGGAAGTTATCAAGGCCATTGCCATTAGCAGTAAAGGAATTGTGAGTGGAAAGGAAACGCCGGCAAGGGTAGAGAAATTGAACAGGTAAAAGTCCAAACACTGTATTGCATTTGCTGAAAGTTATGAGTACTTTAGGTTGTAAACTCATCTGCCATGCAACAGCCTAGTCCTATATTTCCAGAAATTGTTATCGTTAAAGGCAAGAAACAAGTAAAAATTCCTCCACAAAAAAAAGCCCGTGCTGTAGCAGGGATCTCGGTATTAAAAGACGTCTATTCTCCAGCTTGTGTCGGGCATACGTCCTTTAGTTATACGGACATGGGCGGCAGTACAAGTTATATCATCAACGATTTTTTAGTAGATAGCAGTGGAATATCCAAGGGCGGAGAGTCTGTAAATCAAATTGTGCAAATAGGCCTAAATGCATTTAGAAAAATGGTTATCTCTGTAACCCCTGAAGCTTGTAAAAAAAGATTTAAAGTGGTAAAGCCTGCCGGGATAAAGAGAGGTACTTTTGGATTTTCCTTTGGGAGACAAGCCCTCCATCCGGCAGTTGGGGGAGGTGGATTTTATGAAGCATATCCTGTAGTAGTCACTTTTAATAATCTCACGGGCGCAGCACCTACCGTTACTTATGCCTACTTTTTCATTACGAACGGTGTCAATAACAGTTTTCAGTTTATTATCCTGGGAGAATTTTCCAATAATTTTGCCTTCAGCGATATTCAAATAGCGGCTACGTATCCGTTTAGAAATTTGCTTCCCGAAATCGATTTTTATCGAATCAGGTCTAGTGGGTATCTTATACCTGTCGGCGATAATGCAAACTTTGTGATGTTTAGTTACACATCGCCTACTGGAAAAGATATTGGACCCATTATTAGTATTACCTAGAAAAATCTGGGTGGATATTAAACAGCAATCACAGGCACACTGTGCACAGCCGCAGCCATATCTTTAATAAGAGAAGGATCCTTTTCAATAGCATTGCCCACTACAATTACATCGGCGCCGGCCTTGCAGTTTAAATAGGCCTTTTCCGGGGTTGTAATGCCACCGCCTACTATCAACGGTACATCAATACAGCCAGCAACTTTCTCAATCATATTTTCGGAGATGGCCCGGCGGGCACCACTACCGGCATCCATGTAGATGAGTTTCATACCCAGCATTTCGCCGGCCATAGCCGTGCACATGGCTATCTCATTTTTATCGCTCGGCAACGGTGCAGCGTTGCTGATGTAAGAAACCGTGGTAGGTGCGCCGCCATCAATCACCATGTAACCCGTTGGCATAATTTCGAGACCGCTCTTTTTTACGATGGGTGCACTTACTACATGCTGCCCGATCAATAACTCCGGATTGCGCCCGCTTATCAAAGAAAGATACAGGAGCGCATCGGCATATTTGCTTAACTGACTGGGGCTACCCGGGAACAAAATTACCGGGATCTGGCAACTACTTTTAATCATTTGGATGCATTCGTCCAGATAATCTGAGATAACAAGGCTGCCGCCTACAAAAAAGTAGTCCACTTTTGCATCTACAGCCAGGCTAATCAATTGCTCCATATTGCCATCGTTCACCTTGTCGGGATCAATTAGCACGGCAAATGACTTCTTTCCCTGCTGTTTTTTTTCCGCTAAAGAGTGGTAGATACGTTTCAAAACCTGTCAAGTTGATTCATGCAAAAATGTGTATTTTTTCGTTCTTACCGAAATATTAACCTTATTAAAAGATTCATTCCCTGCAAATTGGCTGCTTTTTAAGCTATTTTTGAAATGATGCCCAACATTAAATACGAAATAAAATACAAAACAGCTCGCAGTGGTGGCAAGGGCGGCCAAAACGTAAACAAGGTGGAAACCATGGTAGAAGGCTATTGGGATGTGGAAGGCTCTCAACTATTTACCGAAGAGGAAAAAGCACGCCTCCTGATGAAGCTGGCAAATAAGATAAATGCGGATGGCAAGTTGCTGGTAAAAAGTCAAGAGGAAAGATCGCAACTGGCCAATAAGGAAATTGTGCAGCGCAAGATGAACGATTTGGTTGCTAAGGCACTCCTTGTGCCCAAGAAACGCCGACCAACTAAACCCAGCCTCGGAAGTAGGTTAAAAAGATTAGATACTAAAAAAAAGGCGTCCGTTATCAAACAAAACAGACAAAAACCGGGTTCTCATGAATAAACTTTCTGTAATAGCTTGGGCTGGTTTTACAGCAATGGCTTGTTTTGTGCAAGCTGTGGCCTTTGCTCAAAGTAAGCAACAGGAAGTGCAGGTAAAATTTGTAAACATTGCTAATGGTAAAAAGATCGTGCTGCAGGACAGTGCCTACCAAAATGCTTTTGGAGAAGCTTACCAGCTTACCAGATTGAAATATTACATCAGCAACCTGAGACTACAGGCAGACAAGAATGGAAGCGCTGAACCATCAGTGTATTTAATAGATGCTGCGCAAGATGACGGTGTGGTAGTAAAGGTGAGGCAAGGCACTTATAAAAGGCTAACGTTTACACTGGGAGTAGATAGTATCTATAACTGCAGCGGCGCACAAGAGGGCGCATTGGATCCGCTAAACGGTATGTTTTGGAGCTGGAATTCTGGGTATGTTTTCTTTAAAATGGAAGGCTATTCGGCAGCTTCCACGGCAGATTTGCAACGTATAGAGCACCACATCGGAGGTTATCTGGGTGCACACAAAGCCTCAGTGGAGATTGAATTGAACTTTGATAAACCCTTGCTGTTAGCCGGGAATGCCCAGCCCCTGATTGAGGTAACCCTGGACCTTGACAAATACTGGAAAGGGAAAAACGATTTAACCATTGCCAGCAATGCACTGATTATGACGCCGGGGCCGCTGGCTATTCGATCGGCTGAAAACTTTGCGGGCATGTTTTCTGTGAGAGTAGTTCAATAAAATATTTTATCAATAATATGCTTTGGGAGTTTTGTCTCCGTTTGTTTTGAAATTTAAGGTCATCATATCGTTGTGTTTGTTTGCCGCTGCCTCTCTATTTATTATTGGCGCTGCAAAAGATGACGGCTATGGGATTTATAACCCCACATACCTTCAGTTTCGCATCCCCAACGGTTGGCCCAAGCCCGAGCGGGACTATTTTGCGAAAAACAAACTGACAGAGCAAGGCTTTCAATTGGGCAAAAAATTATTTTATGATAGTCGTCTTAGCAAAGACAGGGAAGTAAGTTGTGCCAGTTGCCATCAGCCGTTTGGAGCATTTGCCACTTTCGATCATGACCTGAGCCATGGTGTGGGAAACAGTTTCACCACCCGCAATGCGCCTGCCCTCATGAACCTGGCATGGATGAATGCTTTTCATTGGGATGGTGGCGTAAACCATCTGGAAGTGCAGCCAATAGGACCTCTCACTGCTCACAATGAAATGGGGCAATCGCTGGACTCGGTAATTATTATCCTTAAAGCCGATACCGCTTATAAGCGAATGTTTAAAGCAGCATTTGGCGATGCCAATATCAGTACCCAACGCATGTTGCGGGCCTTTGCGCAGTTCACCGGAAGTTTGGTAACTGCCAACAGCAAATATGATCGGGTGATGAATGGCCAGGATACGTTCAGCAATTTTGAGAAAAACGGTTACCGGCATTTCAGGGTCAATTGTTCTGGTTGCCACAAAGAACCACTCTTTACAGACAATAGTTTTCGCAACAACGGTATTTCGCTGAACCGTTTTAAAGATGCAGGCCGTCAGCAAATAACGGGCGTTGCAGACGACTCTCTAAAATTTAAAGTGCCCAGCCTGCGCAATCTTCAATTAACGTATCCTTACATGCATGATGGTCGTATTTTTTCTGTGCCGCAAGTGATAGAGCATTACATTGCTAAAACACAAACTCCCCATGCGGGGATGGATAGCCTGCTCCAGAAACCGATACTTCTCACCAAGCTGCAAAAAAACGAATTGGTATATTTTTTATATACGCTTACTGATACCAGCTTTACAAAGAGTAAAAGGTTTGGCCCCGATGGCCCCGTTTATTTCAAACATTAATGAAGAGCGCCGCCCTTAATTCTACTAAATTTGGAAAAAAATAAACAACCCGTTGAGTAGTATAAAGAAATTGGCAGGACAAACATTGTGGTACGGTATTCCAACTATCACCAGTAGGTTCCTGGGTTATTTGATGAACATGGCATTGCCTTTTTTTATTGCAATGCCTTCTAAAACAGCAGACCTTGTTCAGGTTTATACACTGATTCCATTTTTGAATGTGCTTTTTTCTTACGGGATGGAAACTGCTTACTTTCGTTTTTCACAAACGCATGATAAGGCAAAGTTGTACAGCACGCTTTCTGTTTCTCTCTTTGCCAGCACCATTTTGTTTAGTTGCCTTTTATTGTTGTTTAAAGACAGCATTGCTGCTGCGGCAGATCTTACCAATCACCCGGAATACCTGCTTTGGATGATTGCTATTATTGCGGTAGATAATTTAAATACTTTGCCGTTTGCCCGCCTGCGGCAGGAGAACAGGCCGAAGCGCTATGCGGCTGCACGCATTGCCGGCATTGTGATTAACCTCTCCGTAGTTATATTTTTTATGGGGTTTGCTCCTGGTATCGTTAAAAAAAATCCAGACGGATTACTCAGTCTTTTTTACAATGAAAAGATTGGCCTTGGTTATTACCTTATGGGTAATCTTTGCGGCAGTGTAGTTACCCTCCTGTTGTTAAGCAAAGAAATAAGGCAGGTAAAATTCGTAATAGATACCAGTTTGTGGAAGGAAGTGATGCAGTATAGTATGCCGCTTATTATTGTAGGGCTGGGAGGCATGATCAATGATGTATTGAGCAGGCTTATTTACCGACATGTGGTGGACCTTCCGCAACAGCAGGCAGATCATGAGTTGGGCATATTCGCCAATATTTTTCGCATAGCCTTGCTTGTTACCATCATGATACAGGCTTTTAGAATGGCTGCCGAACCGTTTTTTTTCAACCAAAGCAAAAATGAAAATGCCCAGCGTACTTATGCGAGGGTGATGAAGTTTTTTGTAATTGCGTGTTGCTTCATGTTCCTTTTTATAGCACTGTTTCTGGATATTTTTAAATGGATTTTTACCAACTTTACCAATCCCGCCTGGGCGCAAGGTTTAGAAGTAGTGCCATTGCTGGCGCTTGGTAACATTTTTTTGGGCATTTATTACAACCTGAGTGTGTGGTATAAATTGACTAACAAAAATAAGTATGGTGCTATGATTACGATTGCAGGCGCTGTGATAACGGTGGTGCTCAACATTGTACTTATTCCGATATTGCATTACACCGGTGCTGCACTGGCCACTTTTAGCTGCTATCTTTTTATGATGATTTGCAGTTATATGCTCGGGCAAAAATATTATCCAGTGCCTTACGCTGTTAAAAAACTCATTGCTTACATCGTATTGTGTGTGCTTATTTATTTGCTGCACATGGCTCTCACAACCTGGGTAAGTTCCTTGCTGTGGTTTTCTCTGGCTACGGGTGGTTTATTATTTATGGGCTTTAGCTGGTTTGTAAGCAGGGTAGAAGCAAAGGAGCTTGCAAAGTTCCCGGTGATAGGGCGCTACTTTATGGCTAAACCAAATTAGGAAAAGCGGCTATGCGCAAACTGTTACAATCTCTTTTAAAGCGACCGCTAACCTGGATGGGCAATAAGCTTGCGGCTTCACCCAAAAGAGAAACTGTTTTTGCTTCCCTTACCGGGTTGTACCAGCAAGGACAAGAGGGAAAAACGAATGCAGTAAAAACAATAGAAGTGGATCTTGAGAAAGACAAGTTTATTGTTTTTAGTGATCAGCATAAGGGTAATAAAAGTTGGGCTGATGATTTTAATATGAGCGAAAGCAATTACCTGGCGGCCCTGAACCACTACGATTCCAAGGGGTTTCATTTTATTAATCTGGGCGATAGCGAAGAGTTGTGGAAATTCAAAGTGCCTGAAATTTTACAATCCAATGAAAAAACATTGCTACAGGAAGCAGCTTTTCATCCTGATAGATACACGAAAACATTTGGCAATCACGACATCATTTGGAAGGATAAGTTTGCAGTAGCTTTTTATTTAAAGAAATATTTCGATCCGGTACCAATCGTTTATGAAGGCGTTATTTTAAAAATACTTGGCCTTCCTCTTCCACTTAATATTTTACTAACGCATGGGCACCAGGGCGACCTGATGAGTGACAATAATGCCTTAAGCACCTGGCTGGTGGCTCATGTATGGATGCCGGTGCAACGTTTCCTGCGCATCAACATCAACAGTGCCAGCAAAGATTTTTCTTTGCGAAACCTGCACAACAAAATGATGTATGAATGGAGCAGTAAAAGAAGGAATCTCTTGCTCATTACAGGTCATACCCACCAGCCTGTTTTTGCTTCCGGACGCTACTATAATCATCCATCTGCCAATATTGAAACCCCGATGGAACATTACGAATTGCTACCCGTTTACTTCAACACTGGCTGTTGCTGTTTTGATGATGGAGATGTTACAGGTATTGAAATAGCCGACGGCAGCATCCGCCTCGTAAAATGGTATGATAAAGAAAATGTGGCGAAGAAAATGGTGTTGGAAGAAGTAAGTTTCAAAGACCTTATGGAAGATCTTCACTAATCCTACAAATATTTTCTCATCACGGCAAACAAAATTTTCTTCTCCGGTTCTGTAAATTCTCCCGCTCTGTCAATTGTTATAAAGTGCCTGCGAAATGCCGTGGTAGCTGCAGCAAGATTGCTGATATCGTAACCAATAATTCGAAGTGCATACGTGCTGTTGAAATCTGCGGGTACCATCATGCCGGTAGTATCATCATACCAATATCCAAAACCATTTTGTGCCAGCCGCTGCCATGGAAAATTTACCGAAGGATCTACTTTTCTGGTGGGCGCTATTTCTGCATGCCCAATAAAATTGGCAGTGGCAATGCCGTATGTTTTTTTCAATTTATTTAAGAGGCCGAGTAAGCAATTAATTTGTGCTTCGCTAAAAGGCTCCGTGCCATCATTGTCTATTTCTATGCCAATAGAGGAGGAGTTGATGTCTTGCTGGCCGCTCCATTTACCGGCACCTGCATGCCATGCCCGCAGGTAATCGTTCAGCATTTGATGCAGCGTACCATCCTCGCAAATAACATAGTGGGCACTCACCTGGCTTTTTGTAGTGGTAAAAGTTTTAAGCGTTTGCTCACAGTTTTTTTGTGCGGTATGATGGATGATAACGGCGTTTGGTTTTCTCAGCCCAAAGTTGGTAGTGCCCACCCAGTATTTGGGTAGCTTCATAGAGTCTGCGAGCAAACTATCCGCTGGCTTTTTCCGGATTGTTTTGATGAGTTCATTCAGTTGTTTTTTATGTGCCTTATTGTTCGCTGCATAGGGCTTGGCTGCACAAGCATACAAAAGGGCAACAACAGCAAAAGCGACTAAGGCACGGCGGGCGATCAACATATTGAAATATTATTTTTTCATAAAAAATAAATATACAAACTTATACTGCAATCATAGTCTGTGGCGCTTTAGTGTAATTCATTATTACTCCTTCCAGATTCCGTATTTT
This sequence comes from Ferruginibacter sp., assembly GCA_046597635.1. Lineage (GTDB taxonomy): Bacteria > Bacteroidota > Bacteroidia > Chitinophagales > Chitinophagaceae > Ferruginibacter. The sequence goes on from JBKJKD010000308.1 coordinate 21,345, forward strand.
TGAAAAGTGATTTGTCCCCCATTAACTATAACTTTTTTAGGCACCGGTACCAGCAGTGGTGTGCCCATGATTGCTTGTGATTGTGAAGTATGTACCTCCACCAACAAAAAAGACAATCGCCTGCGCAGCAGTATTTTGGTACAGAGCGCCCTTACCACCCTGGTGGTAGACACCACTCCAGATTTTAGATACCAGATGTTGCGTGCTGGTGTAAGAAAAATGGATGGCATCTTATACACCCATCCTCACAAAGATCATATTGCAGGTATGGACGATGTGCGTGCCTTCAATTTTTTTAATGATGCTGCTGTAAATGTTTACGCCAATGCGCTCACGCAAACAGCCTTGAAAAACGAATTTCATTACGTTTTTGCAAAACATAAATATCCCGGCATACCCGATATTATTTTAAATGATATAGATACAGATCTGTTTATGGTGGGCGACATTCCTGTGCAGCCCATCAAGGTGTGGCACCTGCATATGCCTGTGCTTGGTTTTAGGTTTGGCAGCTTCACTTATATTACCGATGCCAACAGGATAGAAGAAGACGAAAAGAAAAAGATCCTGGGTTCGGAAATAATTGTCCTAAATGCCCTGAGGGCCAAAAAGCATATCTCGCACTTTAACCTGCAGGAAGCCATCGAAGTAGCAGATGAATTAAATATACCGAGTGCTTACTTTACCCACATCAGCCACCAACTGGGTATGCATGAGGCCGTTAACCAACAACTTCCTGTTAACAGGCGACTGGCATATGATATGAAACAAGTGCAATTGCCATAACACTACCAGTTTCGGGTATTGCGACCTAGCCAGGGCCAGTGTAATTTTAAGCATGCCTGCTAAAACATCTTCCTCCATTTTTTATTTTACCCGCAAAGACAGAAGGGGATCTTTGTTTTTACTGGCAGTGGTGCTGCTTATTTGCTTGCTTCCATTTCTTTATCCTTTTTTTGCTAGGAATGAAATTACCCAAAGCAATTCGCTGGATTCCTCGCTCGCTATATTAAACACCCGCCCAGCCGCTGGTCGACAACAAAAATATGCAGCTGACAGGCAAGATGATTACCAGCCCTACAACAACCCGTCCTCGGCCGGTTATAGCTCCTACAAGCGTTCGCCCAAAGGCACCCTATTTAATTTTGACCCTAACACCATTTCTGCGGAGGGTTGGAAAAAACTCGGACTGCGGGATAAGACTATCGCCACTATTCTAAATTTTAGAAACAAGGGAGGGAAATTTAGAGAGGCTGACGACATCAAAAAAATATGGGGTCTTTTCCCAGACGAAGCCGAACGACTCTTGCCGTATGTACAAATTGTCGCAACGACAGCGCCGGCGTATCAAAACAGCCAGGCCAGTTACAATACGCCTAAATATGTGCCTACCGTTGTCAGCGTTGAAATTAATACAGCAGACAGTACGGGATTCATCGCCCTGCCTGGTATTGGAAGCAAACTATCTAACCGCATCATCAATTTTAGGAATAAGTTGGGCGGCTTTTATGATGTGGAGCAGGTAAAGGAAACTTTTGGTTTGCCCGATTCGGTTTTCCAAAAAATAAAGCCAATGCTGCAGGTAGGAGGCGAGGTTCAAAAGATCAACATTAATATAGCCACACTCGAAGAACTAAAATTGCACCCTTACATTAAATACCATTTGGCCAATGCGCTCGTACAATACCGGCTACAACACGGCAACTACAAATCTGTAGAAGACATCCGCAAAATCATGATTCTTACCGAAGAGAATTTTCAAAAAGTGAAACCTTATCTCGTAGTTGAATAATGTGTACATGATGAATGATCAAAAATTGAATATTCACTAACAACCGTTCAATTGCCGCTTGCCCACTCGCCTAAATCGGCTAAATTTGCCGCTCATCGATCGCTTAACTTATGAATTTTAGTCAATCCGAGATTACCCAACAGGTAGCTCAATCTGCAAGGGATTTTGCAATACAGAATATCCGGCCTTATTTAATGGACTGGGATGAAAGCCAGGAATTCCCCCTTCATATTTTTAAAGAATTAGGTAAACTTGGCCTCATGGGCGTTTTAGTGCCTGAGAAATATGGTGGCACGGGCCTTGGGTATTTTGAATACAACGTTATCATCCAGGAGATATCGAAAGTGTGTGGTTCTATCGGGCTTTCTCTGGCAGCCCATAATTCTTTGTGCACGGGTCATATATTGGCTTTTGGTAGCGAAGAACAAAAAATGCGCTACCTCCCCAAGTTAGCTACCGCAGAGCACCTAGGTGCCTGGGGGCTTACAGAAGCCAACACCGGAAGTGATGCCGGTAACATGAAAACCACTGCAGTGAGGCAGGGTGATAACTGGGTGATCAACGGCACCAAAAACTGGATCACCCATGGTAAGAGTGGCGATGTAGCAGTGGTGGTTTGCCGCACCGGCGAGCCAAGAACGAAAGACAACAGCACCACTTTTGTGGTAGAAAGAGGCACGCCAGGTTTTAGCGCTGGCAAAAAAGAAAACAAACTCGGCATGCGTGCGAGTGAAACCGCAGAAATGGTATTTGACAATTGTATTGTTCCCGATGCCAATCGCCTTGGTGAAGTTGGTGCTGGTTTTAAGCAAGCCATGAAGGTGCTGGATGGAGGACGAATTTCTATTGCTGCCCTTAGCGTGGGTATTGCAAGAGGGGCCTACGAAGCTTCCGTTCTATACGCTAAAGAGCGCCACCAGTTTGATCAACCCATTGCTAACTTCCAGGGGATATCTTTTAAACTTGCAGACATGGCCACTAAAATAGAAGCCGCAGAATTGCTCATTAACCAGGCCTGCTATTTGAAAACAAAAGGTCTGCCTATGACCAAAGAAGCAGCTATGGCAAAATATTACGCTAGCGAAATAGCGGTAGAGATCAGTACAGATGCCGTGCAGGTTTTTGGTGGCTATGGCTATACCAAAGATTTTCCGGTAGAAAAATTTTACAGGGACAGTAAACTTTGTACGATTGGGGAAGGTACCAGTGAAATACAAAAGCTGGTAATAAGCCGGGAGGTTTTAAAATAATCCAATACAAGCCAAGGCAAACAGCCGCAGCATAAACAAAATTAAAAGCCACCTAATTCAGGTGGCTTTTTAAATACATTATTTTTTGTCTCCGCCGAACATGCCGCTGAGTTTATTTTTTGCTGCATCATAAAGGTCTTCTGCTTTGTCTGCTGCTTGTTTTGCAAAGTCTTCTACTTTTTGGCCGGTCTCGCCAGGTATGTAGTCACTTATTTTATCCAATATGGCAGCGTTGCCATGTGCCGGTACGGTTGGGTCTACTGGTGCTTCCGGAAAATTTGTTGTGGGGCTGTCAGATAAAAGACTGTCTAGTGTGCCACTCATCATTGGGAATTTCTCTTTAGTGAATTCTTTGATGGTTTCAATTACTTTGGCTGCCTGTTCTGTACTGATGCCTGCTTTGCTGGTAAGGCGGGTGATTAGTTCGTGCATGGTGTTTATTTTTTATGGTGAATGGTGAAAAGTGAAAAGTGAATGGTGAAAAGTGAAAAGTGAAAAGTGAAAAGTGAAAAGTCAAAAGTCAAAAGTCAAAAGTCAAAAGTCAAAAGTCAAAAGTCAAAAGTCAAAAGTCAAAAGTAAATTGCATTCGGCAAATTAATCAGTATATCGTCATTAATCGTCCCTCCTAATCCCATTCGCCATTCGTTACTCGAAATTCAACATTCATCACTTATAATTCATAACTCATAACTACATCACTCCGTATCATACCTATCTACTCTTTCTATACCTGATAGTTTTAGCAACTCATCAACAAGGTCGTCTAGTTCTTCCTTATCATGCACAAATACTTTTACGTTGCCTTCAAAAATGCCATCCTTGGCTTCTATGGTCATGGCTGAGATGTTTACTTTCAGTTCTCCACTGATGAGGTTGGTAATTTTGTGAATCACACCTACGTCATCCAACCCGATAATTTTTAGCCCGGTTAAGAAGGAGATTTCTTTATTTTTTGCCCACTTGGTTTTTACTACACGGTGGCCGTAGTTAGCCATCAGCCGGGTGGCATTGGGGCAGGTAGTACGGTGTATTTTTAATCCTTCTCCCGTGGTTACAAATCCAAATACGTCATCGCCGGGTATGGGCTTGCAGCAATTGGCCAGGGTGTACATGATCTTATCGCTGCTTTCGCCAAAAATAATCAGCTCTGCTTCTTTCTTGCCCGGCTGGCGATGCGGAATTTCAGTATGATGCGTTTTGTCTTCTACTATTTTTAGGGGCTTGGGAGCAATCAGCTTATCACCATGTACTGTAAATTCTTTGAGCTCTTTGAGGTCTATCTTTTTGATAGCTATTTCATACAAAAGATCCAATGAGCTGTTCACTTTATAAAAAACAGCCAGTTCCTCCAGGTTAGACTGATTCATTACCGCATTTATGCCATCTAACTTGCGTTGGAGTATGTATTTGCCTTCTTCTGCAATGGTTCTTTTCTCTTCTTTGAGGGTATCTTTTATCTTGGTTTTTGCTTTGCTGGTTACCACAAACTTCAACCACTCACTGTTTGGTTTTTGTTTGGCACTCGTTATAATTTCTATCTGGTCGCCACTGCGTAGTTTATAGCTGATGGGTACCAGTTTGTGATTTACTTTGGCACCAATACATTTACTGCCTACGGCGGTGTGCACGCCAAATGCAAAGTCGAGGGCGGTGGCACCTACCGGCAACATTTTTACATCGCCCTTGGGCGTGTACACATATATTTCCTCAGCTAAAAAAGATGTTTTGAAATCTTGCAGAAAGTCGAGTGAGTTGCTATCCTGGCTGCTTAGGGCTTCTCTTATTTGCTGAAACCATTTATCGAACCGGCTTTCGTCGCTCGTGCCCTCTTTGTATTTCCAATGAGCGGCCAGGCCCTTTTCTGCAATCTCATTCATGCGCTTGGTACGAATCTGCACTTCTACCCATTTGCCTTGCGGCCCCATCACAGTTGTGTGCAGGGCTTCGTATCCATTGCTTTTAGGGTTGCTCAGCCAGTCTCTAAGTCGTTCGGGTGAGGGATTGTAGGCGTCTGTAATAATACTATACACCTTCCAGCAATCTTCTTTTTCTTTTTCGGGAGGGGCGTTTACGATAATGCGTATCGCAAAGAGATCATACACTTCTTCAAAAGAAACCCCTTTCTTTTTTATTTTACTCCAAATGGAATGAATACTTTTTGGCCGGCCATATATTTCAAAATCAAAACCTGTTCTTTCAAGGTTTGCTTTGAGGGGTCTTATAAAATCGTTGATGTAACGGCTGCGTTCCCGTTTCGTATCCTGCAACTTTTGAGCAATGTAGCGGTAGGTATCTGGCTCCATGTATTTCATGGCCAGGTCTTCCATCTCTGTTTTAATATTATACAATCCCATGCGGTGGGCAAGGGGAGCATAAACATAAACTGTCTCGGAAGAAATTTTCAGTTGCTTTTCCCTTTTCATGCTGTCCATCGTTCGCATGTTGTGCAGGCGATCGGCCAGCTTTATGAGGATCACCCGGGGATCATCCGTAAGGGTTAACAATATTTTTTTAAAGTTCTCAGCCTGTTGAGATGTGTTGGCATCTAGTACCGTGGCTATTTTGGTAAGTCCATCTACTATCTTGGTAATTTCCGGGCCAAATTCTCTGCTGATGTCTTCCAGCGTGACATCGGTGTCCTCTACCGTGTCGTGCAATAAAGCGCAAATCGTACTTCTTATCCCGAGGCCAATTTCTTCTACACATATTTTGGCCACAGCCAAAGGATGGAGGATATACGGTTCGCCGCTCTTGCGCCGCATGGTTTTGTGCGCTTCAACTGCCATTTCAAAGGCAGTACGCAGTAGTATTTTATCACCGGGTTTTAACTTGGTTTTCAATACCCTCAAGAGGGCTCTGTATTCACGAAGGATTTCCTTTTTTTCGTCCTCTTCGTTCAAATTATACACCGGTATTTGCTCTATAACCTCCATTGAAACGAATTTACTTTAAAAATTGCAATAGCGATGACTTTATGGACTTCTAACAGTGCCGGCGGCAGAATGTTTCCAGTGTCTTTATCAATCGGGGGAAAATAAAGCTGAGCCAAATGTTACCTATCAAAGTAAATTTAATGTTGCTCTTACAAGATAGCTGTCATGAGCTTGTACAACCTCATCATTTCTTTTAGTTAATTAGAATTATTTTTGAATAAATCCCTTACTTTTGCGTCCCGTTTGCGGATATGGCGAAATTGGCAGACGCACCAGACTTAGGATCTGGCGCCGCAAGGCATGTAGGTTCGACCCCTATTATCCGCACAGGTTACCATTGAATCCCTCTCCCTTAAGAGAGGGATTTTTAAAAATCAATCATTATGGCTACAGTAGTAAGAGAAAACATCGGTTTATTAAATGATAAACTCATTGTAAAAATTAATAAGGAAGATTACTTTCCAACTTTTGAGAAAAAATTAAAGGAATACAGCAAATCAGCCAACATCCCCGGTTTTAGAAAAGGAATGGTTCCTGCGGGCATGATCCGAAAGATGTATGGCGCCGGCATCTTCTCTGATGAAGTACTTAAAACCGTGGAAAAAGAATTGTTTACCTGGTTGAACAATGAGAAGCCCGATATTTTTGCCCAGCCCCTACCCCTCACCAACGATATGAGCAAACTGGATATGAACAATCCAGGCGAAGTGGAGTTTGAATTTGAAATTGGATTGAAGCCCGAGTTTCAGATTCCTGCTTTTGACAAAGCGCCGGTTACAAGACATATCGTAACCATTACGGATGATATGCTGAATGAAGAGATTAGCCGCATGCAAATTAAAGGTGGAAAAATGACGGAGCCCGAAACAGTGGACAACGACGAAAATGTGCTCAATGTGTTGTTTACCGAAAGCGACAAAGATGGCAACGCTGTAGAAGGCGGTATCAGCAAAGAAAATTCTGTGATTTTAAAATACTTTACTCCTACAATTCAAAAAGAATTGATGGGTAAAAAAGTGGGCGACCATTATGTATTTCAATTGGGTAAAACCTTTGAGGCAGACAAATTAGAAATGATGTTGCAGGATCTGGGTTTTGAAAAGAACGATAAAGAAGCTGCCGACAAATATTTCAAACTGGACATCGTAAAGATTGGCTTGGTAGAGAAGAGGGAGTTGAATGAAGAGTTTTTTGCAGAGATATTCCCTGGGAAAGACGTAAAAACCGAAGAAGAACTTCGTGCCTTACTCACTATCGAAATGGAGCAATACTGGGGGTCGCAGAGCCTTAATCAGTTGCAGGATCAGTTGTACCACTACATGTTGGATGAAACCAAAATGGAGTTTCCTGAAACCTTTCTGAAGCGTTGGTTAGAAACCGGGGGCGATACCCCTAAAACAGCCGAGCAGGCAGAGGCGGAGTTTCCTACTTTTAGCAATCAGCTTAAGTGGACGCTGATAAGCGACCGCCTGATAAATGAAAATAAACTTGAAGTTAGCGAAGCCGAATTGAAAGACACCATGAAGATGGAAGTGATGCGCTACTTTGGTCAAATGAACATTGGCGAAGACATGAGCTGGTTAGAAAGCTATATAGATCGCATGATGAAAGATGAGAAGCAGGTAGATGCTACTTACCGCCGCCTGATAACAGAAAAGGTATTTGGTTTTGCTGCATCACAATCAAAGCCGACAGAGAAAAACGTTACGGCAGATGAACTGGTTGCGATGCAACACAATCATCAGCATTAATACAAGTCGTTTTTAGTAATGAGATCCCGGTGGCGTTTGTCAGCGGGATTTTTTTGTTCGAAACCTGTAGCAGTGCCAGTTGTATCATCAGTCCAACTAGTTAGGGCCTTTCTTAAGTAATTTTCGGCTGGTTCTTTTTTGCAGCGTTGCTAGATTGTAAATACTTCTATCATTACAAATGCCAACACGGTGAAAGATGATGCAAAAGCAATTCCCTCGACAGCGTTCAAGGGTTGAGAAGCTTTAAATCGCATTGCCAACTGAAGGAGGGATGTAATAATTGAAATCAAAAGGCTAATAATTAGCCCTACTGGTAAAGAGGATTTGGAACTAAGCTGGCCAATTTTTGCGGACAATTCTTGAGTGTCCTGCCTATAGTCGAGTTGCCTTGGCATCCTGATTATGGGGCTTGAATAAATACGAACGGTATCATTCATTTTTAATTTGTCAGAAAGACCTTCAGATATTTCATATTTGCAGTTGTCAGATGTATGTATAAAATAATTATAATAGCGATCTCGTTTTAAGTTGGTAAGTTTTGAGCTAAAATGAGTGATTGCTACAGTTTTAACTTTTGGTGAAAAAAGAAATCCGTCTGCTAATAAGAGTACGCAAAGTCCAATGTTGATGAATCTGAAAATCGAGAAGTACATCATCCAATAGTTTCAAGTTAAACAAAATCGTGGGTATAGTTTAGGTATTGACCATGAGGAGATGTTCCCTGCCGCCGAAGGTAAGAACGCTAATGTAATTAACAGCATCCGTCTGGCTTGAAAGCAGCGACATGAGTATAAATCTATTTTGAAATATGAGATAATTTCTTTCGGAATATCTACTGACAATGAATTGGAGGGTTTTAGAAAGGGAGAACACGTTTTGTACGGGTAGCACTTCGGAATTCAAGATATAATCTCAATTTCTCCGAAGTAGTTTGTTCTATTCTACAAATTGTACAATAGCAACCACAAAAAAGCCCTACTTTTCAGCAGGGCTCCCAATATTTTTTAAAGCTTTATCTCCTCATCGCTGTCATCAAAAAAGCGAAACTCTGTAAGATGGTAGCTACTGTTTACTTTTATTTTTATTTTCTGTTTGTACTTCCAGCTCCACTTCATTCTGCGGCTAGGGAAGCCCGAAGTGAGGTATGTGTATACAATGGGATGCACTTCTATGGTAAGGCCTGTATGCTTTTGCATGATCAGGTAACTTAAGTTCTTGGCTATCTCATCTTCTAGGATCAAGGTGCTGGAAATCTTGCCCGTACCCTGGCAACTCGGACAAACTTCGCTGGTGTTGATGTTCATCTCCGGCTTCATGCGCTGCCGGGTTATTTGCATCAGGCCAAATTTTGTAATGGGCAACACGGCATGTTTTGCCCTGTCTGGCCGCATGAACTGATCCATAGCATCGGCCAGTTTCTTTTTATTGTCCATCAATTTCATGTCAATGAAATCAACAACAATGATTCCACCAAGGTCCCGCAGGCGAAGCTGACGGGAAATTTCTTCTGCAGCTTCCAGGTTTGTTTCCAGTGCATTTTGCTCCTGGTTGTTGCTTACGCTTTTATAACCACTGTTTACGTCTATTACGTGCAGCGCCTCTGTATGTTCAATAATGAGGTAGGCGCCACTTGGCAGGTTGACTGTTTTGCCAAAAGCCGCCTTCACTTGTTTGGTAATGCCAAAGCTGTCAAATATGGGTAACCCGTTGTTGTAATAGGAAACTATCTCCGTTTTATCTGGAGAAATTCTTTGAATGTAGCTTTTGGTGTCTGCAAAAATCGTTTTGTCGTTAACCACTATGCGGTTAAAGTCGGCAGTTAAAAGGTCTCGCAAAATACTGTTGGCCTTGCCTTGTTCACTTAAAATTTTTGCAGGTGGTACGGCTCCCTTTAAATTCTCCTGGATGGTTTTCCAAGTAGCAACGAGGCTAAGTAAATCGTCGTGTAAGTCGGCGGTGTGTTTACCCTCTGCAGCTGTGCGAATGATAACTCCGAGGTTTTTAGGCTTTACAGCTTCTATTATTTTTTGGAGTCTTTTTCTTTCTTCCGAAGAATGAATTTTGCGGGAAACGGCTACAATATCATTAAAAGGGGTTACCACCACATACCTGCCAGCAAGAGAGAGTTCGCAACTAAGGCGTGGGCCTTTGGCAGCAATAGGTTCTTTTAAAATCTGTACAAGAATGTTGGGACGGCCATTTAAAACCTCCGTTATCTTACCTGTCTTTATGATCTCTGGTTCTACTTTAAACTTATCAAAATCCAGTTGTTGCTCGCTCTTGTCATTTACCGTCGTATTGGTAAATTTTAAAATTGAGCGCACGTAGGGGCTGAGATCAGTATAATGCAGAAAGGCATCTTTTTCAAAACCCACATCTACAAAAGCAGCATTGAGACCCGGGATAAGTTTTTTAACCTTTCCCAGATACAGGTCTCCTACGGCAAAGTTGGCATCAGCTTTTTCGCTGTGCAACTCCACCAGTTTCTTATCTTCCAACAAGGCTATCTCTACGCCTTGAGGGAGTACATTTATAATAAGTTCCTTGGTCAAAGTGTAAAAAGTTTTCTAGAAATCCTTTTATATTACGAGGCAATACATAAAAGGTACCGCATAACCTGCACTGGCAGGCACAAACATGCATGTAGATATAAGTGCCCCGACATCATCGGGGCACCAATTATAAAAAGACTATTTCTTTTTATGACGGTTCTTTCTTAAACGCTTCTTACGCTTGTGAGTAGCTATTTTATGACGTTTTCTTTTTTTACCACAAGGCATAATAATGATTTTTTTGTTTGATTAAATTATTTAAAACTTTCTATATTATTTGAGCATTTTTATCCGCTCATCTACTTCTTTACTATAAAGCGGGTTGTTAGCCAATCGCTTACTAATGTTGTACCACTTAATGGCATTTGGCTTGTCTCCTTGCGCAGCGTACGTATCTGCTAAAAAAGCAATCGCTTCCATATTGTCTGGCTGGGCAGTAATTACCTTTGTAAACCGCTCAATAGCCTTGTCGTATTGCGCTGACACATATCCACCAACACCCAGCACAAACTGCGCTTTCATATTGGTAGAATCTTTTCTGACTACAGAAAGCAACTCCTGAATTCCCCGCATTGTTTGCTGGGGATCACCAGTTCTGCCTGTGCCAAAAATGTAAGAACTTCCGAGTCCGATTTTTAAATCTTCGTTCTCCGGGTTAAGTTTCAGCGCCTTTTCAAATAACTCTATCGCCGTCTTTGATAACCAGCCCAATTTGGCCTGGTCATGCTCCCCTCTTACAGCCTGTAAAAATAATTGGGCTGCGAAGGTGAGCTTTTTTTCTGAATTATCCAACTTAGATGCTTCGTATGTATAATGCGCATAGGGTTCAAAGAGCTTTACACTATCTTCCCAGAAATTAGCCAAAGATTCGAACGCCTGCATTTGCTGGGCTGGCACATCACCTCTGCTAATGCCGTTTTCGAGCTCACTTACATATAGAGACTGCCCGGGCGTGAGCCTGGCTTTGGCGCTGTCAATAAATAATTTAATGTTGAAGATAGGGGTGGAGGTAGCCGGTGGCGCAGCAGCGAGCTGACTTTTAGGTTCAGTGGTTCTCCCAAAAAAAAATAGAAGTGTGGTTAGGATAAGTCCTGTAATTACTAAAATAAATGGTTGATTCTTCACTAATGTACTTTTAAGACTGCCTTACGCTGGGCAGCCCGCAAAGGTACATTAACCATCGTTTTCATCTTCCAATTTTGGAATATCTTTTATGTTTGGAGATGACTTAATTTCCTGTACAAATTCTTTTGCCGGCTTAAATGCGGGTATAAAATGTTCAGGTATCGCAACAGATATATTTTTTTTGATATTTCGACCTATTTTGGCCGCACGCTTTTTTATGATAAAACTGCCAAAGCCACGTATGTAAAGATTTTCTCCATTGGAGAGCGTAGATTTTATTTCTTTAAACATTGTTTCAAGCGTTACCAAAACATCTACTTTTGGAATTCCTGTTTTATCAGAAATTTTACTAATCAGGTCTGCTTTTCTCATAACAAAGGTTTTAGAATGTTAAGGTATAGAAAATTATCTTAAATCACAAAACAAAGTAGTGATAATCAATACGTTTGTATATAGTTTATTTATTGATCAATGAAAAAACACGAGAAGGAATTCTTTTTCACTGCCACGCTCATGAAGTGGCACTTCAAATACAACAAAAGGGAAATGCCCTGGAAGGGAGAGAAGGATCCCTACAAAATATGGCTGAGCGAAATCATCCTGCAGCAAACGAGGGTGGAGCAGGGCCTGGAATACTACAAACGGTTTATTCAAAATTATCCCAACGTATTTGCTCTGGCTGCTGCGCCTGATAATGAAGTATTTAAGTTGTGGGAGGGCCTTGGATATTACAACCGCTGTAAAAATTTGCTTTTTACAGCGAGATTCGTGGCGGAACAACTGAAAGGAAAATTTCCCAAAAACTTTGAAGGATTGTTGGCACTAAAAGGAGTGGGAAACTATACCGCCTCAGCCATCGCTGCCTTTGCCTACAATCTGCCGCACGCAGTGGTAGATGGCAATGTAAACCGGGTGCTGGCTCGTTATTTTGGGTTAGCTACCCCCGTAGATGGCACAGCCGGCAAGCAGCTTTTTGCCAAACTTGCCAGCCAGCTTTTGGACGCAAAAAAGTCGGCGCAGTACAACCAGGCCATCATGGATTTTGGGGCCACGATTTGTAAGCCAAAATTGCCGCTTTGCGAGAGGTGCCTGTTACAGGACAATTGCATCGCTTACCAAGAGGATCGGGTACAGGAACTCCCGGTGAAGGAAAAGAAGATCGCAAAAATTCATCGTTGGTTTTATTACATCCTTGCCGAAAAGAACAACTCTTATCTGGTACGAAAGAGAACTGAAAAAGATATTTGGCAAAACCTGCATGAATTTGTTTTGATAGAAGCCAACCATCATGCAGACACCGAAGGCATACTGGGAAGTGCAGCAGTCAAGGAAATGGCGGGCAATAAGTATGAACTACTTAATGTATCTGCAGAGTATAAACAGCAACTTACACACCAAACCCTTCATGCTATTTTTATTCGTATAAAAATGAAGCACAGCAAAGTTCCCGACGGTATGCAACTGATACCCAAAGATGACCTACAAAAGCTGGCATTTCCCAGGCTAATTAACCTTTACCTTGAACAGGAATACGGCTTTGAGTCAGTATCCGTTTAGATTTTAGTGCTATCTTCTTAAAAATTAAAAATTGTATCTTTAAATTTGTTCAAAGGCCACTAAGAGTAAATAGCAAACTTAAAAATTTTATTATGCGAGGGGTAAACAGAGTAATGCTCATTGGAAACCTGGGAAAAGATCCCGATATACAATTTTTGGAAGGCAATATTGCGGTGGCAAAATTTTCTTTGGCCACAACAGAAACATACAAGGATAGGAGTGGGAAACTAATTTCTCAAACAGAATGGCATACCGTTGTGTTGTGGCGTGGCCTTGCAGAACTGGCGCAGAAATATCTGCATCGCAGTAGCCTTGTATACATTGAAGGTAGATTGAAAACCCGTAGCTGGGAAGACAAGGACGGTAACAAAAAATTTGCGACAGAAATAGTGGGTGATAACCTCATTATGTTAGATAAAAAAAGTGAGAGTGGTCAACCCGGTCAGCATTTTGAAGGCATGGACAGCATGAACTCACCAGAAACTGACATTCCGCCAGCAGTAGATGAAACTGGTGATGAAAGACTACCTTTTTAAAATCTATCATCTTTACCAGTGCTACGTTATGTGTGAATTTTCTCGGAGTGATGAAAGGCTAAAATTCACAGTTGACAAATAAAATCCATAACAGAAACCATATTTTTTAGAAGATAACTACAGCAACCAGCGAACAACATTTTTTATTTAAAAAGCACACTTTGGACTATCATTCGGCACTAACAACGCTACACTTTTCTATTTTCACCCTTTTGAATGTCCTTACGCCGGCAGCCACTGTGCTGCTTCTTTTTATAGCGGTTATTTTATACATCCTTTCTTTTTTGATTGCAGGAAGTGAAGTGGCTTTTTTTTCACTCAACGTAAAGGATATTAACTCTCTTAAAACAAAACAACAGCCTTCGTTCCGCAGAATAGTTACGCTGCTGGAGCAACCCAAAACCTTGCAGGCATCAATGCTCATAGCAAATGTTTTTGTAAACCTGGGTGCTATTTTAGTTACCAATTACCTTTTAAATTTCTGGATGCAGGTACTGGGGCTAAGCATCGCCTTACTGCTTGTTATCAAAATTCTTATCATCTCTATCCTGCTGGTTTTGTTTGCCGAAGTGCTCCCTAAAGTTTGGGCAGCTCATCACAAAGTGTGGTTTGCAGCTTCCTCCTCGCTGGTTATAGAAATTTTTAATAGTTTGTTCTACGTTCTAAGCAAGCGTATTGTAAAATTTTCCGAGAAAATTAATAAGCAGTTAAGTGCCGAAAAGAATTCCGGCATCGATGATAGCAATTTGGATTATGCTATTGACCTATTGCCGGATCATGAGGCGACCGTTGAGGAAAAGCAAATTCTGAAAGGTATTCGAAAATTTGGAGATACAGAAGTAAAGCAGATTATGCGCACAAGGATGGATGTAAGTGGCATTGAATACAATTGCAGCCTTGCCGATGTAATGAGAAAAGTTACAGAACTGCATTACTCCCGCTTGCCGGTCTACAGGGGTAGCCTGGATGAAGTTGCTGGGATGCTTCATACAAAAGACTTATTACCCTATCTGCATCAGCCCGCAGATTTTGATTGGCACACCTTAATACGCTTACCCTATTTTGTGCATGAGCAAAAATTAATAGAAGATCTTTTACAGGAATTTAGGGTAAAGAGAATGCACTTTGCAATTGTAGTGGATGAGTTTGGTGGCACTTCTGGCATTGCAACTTTAGAAGACATCATGGAGGAAATTATTGGAGAAATCAAAGATGAGTTCGATGATGAAGAAAGCGTGAATAAAAAGATAGACGACTACAACTTTATATTTGAGGGTAAGTTTATGATAAACGATGCCTGTAAAGCCATGAACCTTCCGTCCGACACGTTTGATACCATTCGTGGCGACAGCGATTCTGTTGCAGGGCTGGTACTGGAAATAGCAGGTGAGTTTCCGCAGGCTAATTCGACCCTCACCAGTGGGGACTTTACTTTTGTACCGCTGGAAATAAATAAGAACAGGATAGATAAAGTGAAGGTGACTATTCAAGCAAATAAAAATCTGCAGCAGGTATAAATATGATCGTCAAGATGAACAATGCTTTTAGTTGGATAGCTGCGGCTGTGGTGGCTTCGATAGTTATCATGGCTTGCAACAGCACGTACACTTCTAAAAAAAGGGGCTACTTTGATGTGGAGTTTCCTGAAAGGAAATATGTTTTATTCAACGAAGCAGGTGTGCCTTACAGTTTTGAATATCCTGCCTATGCAACCATTGTAAAAGATAGCACCTACTTTGATAGTACACCAGAAAATCCTTTTTGGCGAAATATCGATTTTCCTCAATTCAATGCCCGCATTTTTTTAAGTTATAAGATTATTGGAGGTAAGGCTACCTATAAAATTAAATTACCGGATGGGACTTATCGGGATTCATCGGGTACCAACTACTTTGACAGAATGGTAAACGATGCCTTTAACCTTACCAACAAAAATGAATCTGTTGCTTCGTCTATAAAAGACAGTTTATTTACCACAAAAAATGATGTTACCGGTATATTCTTTAGAGTAGGTGGCAATGCTGCTACGGCCAGGCAGTTTTTTATGAGCGACAGCACCAAACATTTTATAAGAGGCGCCCTCTATTTTGATACCACACCCAACGCCGACTCCCTCAAACCCGTTCAGGATTTTTTGCAAGTTGATATTGATCACCTGATCAATACTTTTAAATGGAAAAACAATTAACAGCATTAATCCGTTAAAGCAGCACTGCTGCCCTTCTAAATCGTATTTTTGTAGCTATGATAGCAATAGACCATGTGTTGGTAAGTGATGAAATTGTAAATGAAGCCTTCGTATGCGACTTGCATGCCTGCAAAGGAGCTTGCTGCGTAGATGGTGATGCCGGAGCGCCCCTTGATGTAAAAGAACTACGAAAAATTGATGAAGTGTTTTCAGAAGTTCTGCCCTACCTGGGGCAAAGAAGCGTGGATGAAATAAACCGCCAGGGGCGCTATGTTTACGACAAAGAGTTTGGTTGGGTTACGCCTACTATTGATGGAGCAATTTGTGTATATGGTATCAAAGACAGCAATGGTATTGTAAAATGCGGAATAGAACAAGCTTACCTGGATGGAAAAGTAAAATGGAAAAAGCCGGTGAGCTGCCACCTTTTTCCGGTGGTAGTAAAAAAAAGCATCGATGGTATTACCGAATTTGCTAATTACCAGCCACGGGAAGATCATTGTAAAGCCGCCTGCAAATTGGGCAAAAAATTGAAAGTGCCAGTTTACCAATTTTTAAAAGAACCACTCATCCGTAAATTTGGCGAGGAGTTTTATGAGGCCCTGGATGCCACTGCAAATCATTTGAAAAAAAATAACGCCGAAGCCGGCTCCGAATAAAAATCAAGTATGAAAAATCTGTTTTATAAAAAGTCACCTGCTTACAAAGCCGCACTATTTCTCTTCTTTTTTTCCCTCATCATTATTTCTTCCTGCAGCGTAAATAAAGCTAAGATTGACAACGATCTCAAAAAATATTTTGACGCAAAAAATGTGGATGGATGTTTTACGATGCTGAACAATACGGACGGCAGTGTAACGGTTTACAATATGGCCCTCGATACCACACGTTTTACACCTGCCTCTACTTTTAAAATGGCCAATGCCCTTATTGGTTTGCAAACCGGTATTGTTACAGACGAAAACATGTCTATCCCCTGGGATGGCGTAGTGCGCCCCAATAACGACTGGAATAAAACCCTTACCTTAAAAGAAGCTTTCAAAGTAAGCAGCGTTCCTTATTTTCAGGAAGTAGCAAGAAGAATCGGAAAAGACACCATGCAACAATGGATTGATAGTCTTGCTTATGGTAATAAAAATATTCAGGGGCCCGTAGATTCCTTTTGGTTAAACAACCAATTAAAGATATCGCCGGATGAACAACTTGGATTTCTTAAAAAGCTGTATTTCGACCAGTTGCCTTTTAGAAAAACCGTGCATCTGGCCGTAAGAGATATGATGCTGCAGGAAGATAACACGCTTTATAAATTAAGTTATAAAACCGGCTGGGGGTTTGACGAACAAAAAAACAATATTGGTTGGGTAGCGGGTTGGATAGAAGAAAACCGTCATGTGTATTTTTTTGTAACACTCGTGAAATCTCCCGATGCTAGCATAGATATGAAGTCGGTTAGAATGGCTGTAACGACAGATATTCTTAAGCAACTCGGATTTTTACAGGGTAAGATGTAATTATCTTATTGTTTCTTTAACAGCTTTCGCTGTTGAAATATTTACTTTGCAACCCTACGATATGCCACAGTTCCAATATATTTTTCTGCTCATTTTATTTCTGCTAATCCCACTTATGGGCTTGCTATATTGGCTGGCCCTGCGCAAGAAAAAAAGGAGTATTAAAAAAATTGGCGATCCGGAGCTGGTGGTGCAACTGATGGGCCAATACAACCCACGTTCATATTTTCGAAAATTTTTAATGGTTACCGTTGCTATGTGCCTACTCATTTTGGCGGTGGCAAATCTGCGCATACCCACTGGCAGCGAAAAAATTAGCAGGTCGGGCATAGACGTGATGATAGCAATGGATGTGAGCAAGAGCATGCTTGCAGAAGATGTGCAACCAACAAGGCTGGATAGAAGCAAACAGTTGCTGGGGAGGCTCATTGACAGACTGGGCAACAACAGAATAGGCATTGTGATATTTGCGGGCAAAGCCTATTTGCAAATGCCCCTTACCGGCGATCTTGCTGCCGCCAAAATGTACCTTTCTTCGGCCACTACCCAATCTGTGCCCACACAAGGCACGGTGATAGGAGATGCCTTGAAAATGTGTTACGCCTCTTTTAACGCAAAAGAAAAAAAATACAAGGCAGTTATATTGATAAGTGATGGCGAAGATCACGACGAGCAGGCGGTAGACATAGCTAAACAAATGGCAGCCGAAGGGGTAGTAATTAATACCATAGGAATTGGCTCGGCTGGCGGCGCACCAATCAGGGATGAGGCCACGGGTCAAATGAAAACTGATGCACAGGGCAATATGGTGGTATCCCGGTTAAACGAGGGAGCGCTGCAGGCCATTGCAACAAGCGGCAACGGAAATTATCAATTGTTTAAGAATACAGAAGAAACGGTCTCTATGCTGGCACGCCAATTGGCTACTATGGATCAAAGGGCAGTAACAGAAGACTCATTGATAAACTATAAAAGTTTGTCGCAAATATTTCTTGCACTGGCCCTCGCCTTTTTAATTGTAGAAATGTTTATATCTGAAATGAAAAAGAAGAAAGCAACTATTGTAAAAATTGCAGCCAGCATGCTATTGATTTTTGCTGGTAATGCTGCATGGGCACAGGGAGAAAAGGCGCTCATCAAAGAAGGAAATGATGCTTATAAAAAAGCAGATTATCCTGCAGCAACGGTTTCGTACGCCAAGGTGGTTCAAAAAAATCCAGCCAACTCCACTGCTCAGTATAACCTTGGTAGCGCTTTATACAAATCTCAGAAAACCGAAGAAGGCATTGCAGCCTACGACAGATCTTTAGGCCTTCTTACCAAGCCAGTTGAGAAAAGCAATGCCTTTTACAATAAAGGAGTGGTGCTTCACAACAATAAAAAAATACCTGAGTGCATTGTTGCTTACAAGGAGGCCTTGAAGTTGGATCCAAGCAATGAGGATGCCCGTCAGAATTTGCAGAAAGCATTAAAGCAGCAGAAAGAAGAAGAGAAAAAAGAGAAAGACAAGAAGGATAAAGACAAGGATCAGGATCAAAAAAATAAAGACCAGCAACAGCAACCCAAGCCACAACAATCCAGGATAACCAAAAAAGATGCAGAAGAAAAGCTGAAGGCGTTGCTGCAAAAAGAAAAAAATCTGCAGGATAAATTGCGCAAAGTAAGTTCCTCCTCTCCCGATAAGCCAGAGAAGGATTGGTAGTCATGCATCTGAATATTTTCCGGTAGCAAAGTCAGCAGTATATTCTCAAGTATCTTTTGATGATTTCTTACATAAGTAAAAGCTTACTCTGCTAATGGGCCAAGGCTTTTCTTTACATTTGCTCTTTGGTATATTTCCACATTTGTAATACTATTTTATGCAATTCTATACAGAGTCATTGTCTGCTTATAAACGATTAACAACACGGGAAGTAAAAATAGGTAATCTGCTTATCGGCGCTAATCATCCCATTCGTGTGCAAACAATGACTACCACAGACACCATGGATACCGCTGCCACTGTAGAGCAGAGTATTCGTTGTATTGAGGCAGGCGCAGAACTGATTCGTATAACAGCTCCGTCTAAAAACGAAGCCGAAAATTTACAGAACATAAAGGACGAACTCAGAAAAAGAGGATATGAAACACCGATTGTAGCCGACATTCATTTTACTCCCAATGCTGCCGAAATTGCCGCCAGGATCGTAGAAAAGGTAAGAGTAAACCCTGGTAATTATGTAGACAAGAAAAAGTTTGAGCAGATTGAATACAATGATGCCGAGTATGCAGAAGAGATAGAAAGAATCAGGGAGCGGTTTACCCCTCTGGTTTTAATATGTAAAGAATACGGTACAGCCATGCGCATTGGCACAAATCATGGTAGCCTTAGCGATCGTATCATGAGTCGCTATGGCGATACGGCCATCGGTATGGTGGAAAGTGCTATGGAATTTTTAAGGATTGCCCGCAGCGAAGATTACCACAACATTGTGTTGAGCATGAAGAGCAGCAATCCGCTGGTAATGGTACAGGCCTACAGGCTTCTGGTGCAGCACATGAGTAGCGAATTCGGCGAGTGTTATCCTTTGCACCTCGGAGTTACAGAAGCCGGTGACGGCGAAGATGGGCGGATTAAATCTGCTATTGGTATTGGTTCCCTGCTCGAAGATGGCATAGGAGATACCATTCGGGTAAGCTTAACAGAAGATCCTGAATTTGAAATTCCCGTTTGCCTCGACTTGGTGAAACGCTATCAATCAATAGAGCAGGTAAAAATGGATGACTCTGAGGATACACCTAAACTCTCTTACAATCCTTTTGAATATAAAAGACGCAGATCCCGCAGTATTTTAAATATGGGAGGAAAAAATGTGCCCGTGGTTGTTGCAGATTTTATGTTGCACAGCAACATTGTACCCAGCGACCTGCAGTCTATTGGCTATAGCTATAACGAAGCGACCGATAAGTGGTTTATAGGAGATGCCGCGGCAGATTTTCTATATACTTCCAATAAGCTCGTGGACTTTAATCTGCCTGGCACGCTACAAGTTATTTGTGATTATGCAACTTGGATTACTACACAGGAACACACAAAATATTATCCTTTGTTCGATCAGAATTCTTACCGGGCTGCAGCTACCCGCTCGCAAACTATGAACTTTATTGCCTTGGATGTTTCAGAAGAACATACAGAGTTGCTGGAGTTGGTGAAGCAGGATGAAACGGTTATTTTATGCATTTATTCCAACGTAAAAAATAGTGTGCAGCAATTGCGCAGTTTTGTAAATGGCTTGATGCAACAGGATACACAATGCCCGGTGGTACTGGCTGCCGAAAGCATGCACAACAATGTAGATGAGCAGTTGATCCATTTTAGCATTGGCGTGGGAGCGCTTTTTTTAGACGGAATGGGAGATGGTATCTGGCTCATCAACGATCCTTCAAGAATGATAGATCAGCAGGTGAGCGGTCGCACTTATCTACCCACCAAAAACAATCACCAGTTTTTGAATAATACTTCTTTTTCTATACTACAGGCAGTGCGCACCCGTATATCTAAAACAGAATACATTAGTTGCCCGAGTTGCGGTAGAACCCTTTTTGACCTGCAGGAAACCACTGCCCGTATACGCAACGTCACCAATCATTTAAAAGGGTTGAAAATTGCCATCATGGGTTGTATTGTGAATGGACCCGGAGAAATGGCAGATGCCGATTTTGGTTACGTGGGCAGCGGACCTGGCAAGATCACCTTGTATCGTGGTAAAGAAGTGATGAAAAAAAATATCAACAGCGAGGTGGCAGTAGATGAGCTAATTAATCTTTTAAAAGAAAACAATGTGTGGATAGAAGCTGAGAACATCCATTCATAACTATCGAACGTAGCAGATTTTTTTAGGACTTTTATGAACTTTTTTGAATTGCGAATGCTCGTTCAGAAAAGCTACTCCTGTTGCATTGCTTCCTGCCGAGCTCCGGTGCCTATGGAGGTTTCAATTAATTTATGCAAGAGTTACCATGCAGACAAAGCCGTTGTGTATGTTTATTCCAACTTTCCGCATAGTAACTTGTTAGGGTACCATAAGGGTTGAACCTTCATACAGGACTCTATACAATGCTCCTTCTTACAATAATCAATAGTGTAATTTTGCTCAACTAGCTTCCAGCTTTTGTTTAATTATCATTTAATTTAGTATTCTGAAAATTATAAACAGCTTATGCAAACAGATTTTTTAGTGATCGGCTCTGGTATAGCCGGGCTTACTTTTGCGCTTAAAGTAGCACAGGAATGCCCGGATAAAAAAGTGACTATTTTAACCAAAACCCAGAGCGACGAAACCAATACCAAATATGCGCAGGGTGGTATAGCTGGTGTGATGGATTTTGATAATGACAGTTTTGCCAAACATATAGAAGATACGCTCATAGCCGGCGATGGATTGTGTAACCCGGAAGTGGTAGAGATAGTAGTGCGTGAGGGTGTGGAACGCATCAACGAATTGATAGCATGGGGTGCCCTTTTTGATAAGGAGCCAGATGGCGATTATAAACTTGGCAAAGAGGGAGGACACAGCGAAAGCCGTATACTGCATCACAAAGATGTAACCGGTGCCGAAATGGAAAGGGCTTTATTGGAAGCCATTAAAAAATGCAAAAATATAGAACTGATCAGCCATTGCTTTGTGGTAGATATCATTACGCAGCACCACTTGGGTTACCTTGTAACAAAATCTACCCCAGATATTGAATGTTACGGTGTGTACACCCTTAATTTAACCAGTAAAAAAATAGAGAAGATTATTGCCAGCGTCACCCTGCTTGCTGCTGGTGGAAATGGGCAGGTGTATAGAAGTACTACAAACCCCGCCATTGCTACAGGAGATGGGGTAGCCATGATCTATCGTGCAAAGGGAAGGATTGAAAATATGGAGTTTATCCAATTTCATCCTACAGCGCTATACGAGCCTGGCGTGAGGGGCCATTCTTTTTTAATAACAGAGGCCGTAAGAGGGGATGGCGGTATTTTAAGAAATTCGCTGGGGGAAGCTTTTATGGAACGCTATGATGAGCGAAAAGATTTGGCGCCAAGAGATATTGTGGCCAGGGCTATAGATAATGAAATGAAAATTAACGGTACCGAACATGTTTATCTGGATTGCCGACATATGGATCAACAGAAATTTGTTGAGCATTTTCCAAATATTCATGCCAAGTGTATAAGCATTGGTATCGATGTAAGTCGGGATATGATACCTGTTTCTCCTGCGGCTCACTACAGTTGTGGTGGTGTAAAAACAGATGAATGGGCACGCACATCTATACATAATCTTTACGCTGCGGGCGAATGCGCCAGTACGGGGCTTCACGGTGCCAACAGGCTTGCCAGTAATTCGCTTTTGGAGGCAATGGTTTTTGCCCACAGGGCTTATAAAGATGCTGTAGCAAAAATGAAAGCCGCTAAACCAGCAGCAATAAAAACAGAAAAAGATTTTCCTAACTGGAACGCCGCAGGCACTACCGCACCTAGTGAAATGATTTTGATCACGCAAAGTTTAAAAGAATTGAAACTGTTAATGAGCGATTATGTAGGTATTGTGAGAAATGATGAACGCCTGCAACGGGCTAACAAAAGGTTGGACCTCCTGCACGAAGAGACGGAGCAGTTGTATGAAAAAACGGAATTGTCGCCACAGTTATGTGAGCTTAGAAATATGATCACTGTGGGTTACCTTATTGTAAAGAGCGCAGAATTGAGAAAAGAAAGTCGGGGTCTTCATTACAACACCGATCATCTGGAACGGAGCAGCATTTTACAGAACACCATCTTATAAGTTTAATGTTCCGGTTTTTTTTCGTTTCAACTTTGCGAGTGCCTTTTTATCTTACAAATCATGTATTATATTCTTTACGCAATACTGTATGCTATTTCTCTCTTACCATTTTTTGTTTTATACGCCATAAGCGATTTCTTTCACTTCGTCGTTTACAGGCTGGTTGGCTATAGGAAGGGAGTGGTTTTGGGTAATCTTGACATTGCTTTCCCGGAAAAAAGCCAGCAGGAGAAGGAGGTTATTGCCCGGCAGTTTTACAGAAATTTAATAGATACTTTTATTGAGTCTATTAAACTGCTCAGTATTTCTGACAAATCATTTAAAAAGCGAGCGACCATCGATTTTCAGCCTATCGTCGATTTGCTGGCCGCAGGTAAGAGCGTACAGTTGCACAGTGGCCATCAGATGAATTGGGAGTATGGCCATTGGGCCATCGCTAACCAGGTATCGGTGCCATGGATAGGGATTTACATGCGTATCAATAATAAGGCTGTAGATCGACTATTTTACAAAATTCGTAATAAGGGGAAAACAGTTTTAGTTGCAGCGCAGGACTTTAAGAGTCGGGCACACGAGTGCTTTAATGAGCAATATACCATGGGGCTCGCAGCAGACCAGAACCCAGGCTTGCCAGGTTCTGGCTATTGGTTGAATTTTTTTAACCGGCCGGCACCTTTCGCAAAGGGGCCAGATACGGGTGCCCGTAAAAATAATACGGCGGTGGTATTTGTAAAATTTGTGAAATTAAAACGTGGATTTTATCACTTTGAAACCAAACTTATTACAGAAAACGCTGCCAGCATGCAGGCAGGAGAATTAACCTTGGTGTATCGTGATTTCCTGGAAGAAACCATTCGGGAACGTCCTGATAATTATTTATGGAGCCACCGCCGGTGGAAATGGGCCTACAAAGACGAGTATGAAAAAAGGTGGATAGATGTGATTCCTCCACCTTCTACAATTTAGCCTAACCTGGCCAACCTGCAATGATGATATTTAATAGTAAACCAGCTATTAAAATGCAGGAATAAGAGGGGTACGGATTAAACTGTAACACGTCTGAAACTATGAGAAAAGGTAAACGACTCAGCCTAAGATCACAAAACAGAGGGGATTAAAAACGGGAATTGCGAAAAGTTCGTCGTGATTTAAACTGAGTCGGCATTATTGTTAAAAAATTTTGTTCAATGAGCTATCCAAAGAAGGATTCAATGTGTTCCTCGTTTGAAAATCAAATCTCCTCATCTTAGCTTAAACTATGTGCAGGATAATACCTGAAAAAAAAAGGGGTATTTCCTGTTTTTTTATTGAGAAAAATTTCTTACAAGTTGCTCTGTTTCTTTTTGAGTATATTCAAAATATTTTTAAACTTTAATACCTATCTTTTTTATGTACAAAAATTTGTTGAAAGTATTAGCATCACTTTTATTTGTCGCTTCCGTAAGTTCGGGCTGTGATTCTGGCAACAGTACCCAAAACATAAACAGCAAAGAAGACTCTCTGAAATTTGCAAGAAGCGTACTGCAGCAATACGGCCGTGAAAGCATTCTTTTAACCCAGGAACAGGATTCGGCTCCACGCTCCAGGGTGCTGGGGACAGACGGCATGCAGCCGATTACCTGGGAGACTTATTTAAAATACAGGGATTATTACGATAAAAATCCCCTCATGTTTAACCCTGATAAAAAGCCATACAAAGGGTACAGCATTGATGCTGCCGGTTATGCCAGGCTAATGAACAATCCCGCCATCAAGGGAATCTATCTGAGGCTGGGAAGAAAAGATGATGGCTCATATACCATTATGATACTGGGGACAGATGCCAATGGCCAGGTTCTAAATACTTCTGATAGTCTAAGCGCAGATGGGGACGGCGATTCTAATTTTGACAATATTCTGCCCTGCCCAACCAACTGCCCCAAAATTGAAAATCCATAGCATTCGCAATGACCAGCTTCTTTATACTCTACCTAATAATTATCAGTATCGGATTTTTGGCAGGCATAAGTTTTTTTAAAAAAAGTTCTGGCAGCATTAGGCCGATTATCATTTACCTGGGATTGGTATTGGTATTAGAGATATCTAGTCATTATATGGCTGTCATCTACAAAAACAATATGCCGGGTTTTCACATTTCAATTCCATTATATTTCTTAGTAATTGGCACTTTTTTTTACAACAATATTGTGGATGAGAAAATTAAAAAGTCTATACCGTGGACGGTGGGAGCTTTGCTTCTTTTTGCTATAGTAAACGCCGTTTTTTTTCAACCGATGAACAGCTTCCCAGACAATGTTTCTAAAGTAACTTCTTTCTTTTATATTGTCTGGGCAGCTTTGTTGTTCATCCAGCACTTAGATAACTCCTCTGCAGAAAATATTTTTAAGAATCCTGTATTTGTAGCTACAATAGCCATCATGTGGTTCAATATTATTTCTCTATCCTTCTTTTTGCTTTATCCATTCATGACCAAACATAACCTGCCAAGCACAAGCGTCTACAACATCCATTACTTTTCTAATTATGTTTATTATCTCTTACTCTTATTATCCATTTCTTTAGCAAAAGTTCAAACAAACAATGACAGAAAAATTTTATACTGATCTCATAACATTGGTCGTTACGTTTTTTGTGTTCATGCTGTTGATATTTTTCATTGTCATCACCTTTGCTGTGAGATATCGCAAACGAAAGAAAGAAAATGAAACGCTAAGGATTCAGTTTTCTGAACAGCTTTTAAAGTCGCAACTGGAAATTCAGGAACAAACGCTTCAATATGTTTCCAGGGAACTGCATGATAATATTGGCCAGGTAGCATCGCTCATCAAGATCAATTTAAATACGCTGCAGATAGACAATACTGGGCTCTTGGAAACAAAGATTATTAATACTAAAGAATTGGTGAAACAACTAATCACCGATCTCAAAATACTGTCCAGCAGTTTAAATGGAGATAAGATGAATAAGGTGGGCCTGATAAAAGCCCTACAAAATGAGGCTGAAAAAATTAATAAGACAGGTGTGTTTACGGCCAGGTTTGTGCAACAAGGAGATATTCCTGCTATTCATGATGAGAAGGCAATTATTATATACCGTATGGTGCAGGAGCTGTTAAACAATGCCTTAAAACATTCGGAAGCAAAAGAAATAACCATACATGCTAATTTAGATAGCAACAATAGATTTATTTTGACCATCAGCGACAATGGAAAAGGTTTTGATGTAGCCGAAAAATTGAAGGATATGGATGATGATGGCAACGGCCTGCTGAACCTGCAAAAGAGAGCTAAAGTGATTAACGGCTCCATCGTCTTCCAGTCGGCGCCAGGCAAGGGCAGTACAACTATTATAACTACCGTACTCTAATAAGCAGGAAATATGAATAATAGTTTGAAATTAAAATTAGCCTTGGTGGATGATCACAGGCTTTTTAGAAAAGGCCTGCTGAGTCTGCTTGATATGATCAGTGGGGAGATAGAAGTGTTGTTTGAAGCAGACAATGGAATTGACATGCAGCGCAAACTGCGGTCCGAACAATTACCAGAGATCGTATTGATGGATATCAGCATGCCAGAGATGGACGGTTTTGAGAGCGTAAGCTGGCTTAATAAGCATCATCCATCGGTAAAAGTGCTGGTAGTGTCTATGGTAGAAAACGAGGAAAGCGTAATTAAAATGTTGAAGCTGGGTGTTAAAGGCTACTTATCAAAAGATGTAGAACCACAGGAACTGAACAATGCCTTGTCTGCCATAAAAAGCCAGGGATTTTATTACACAGATTTTATCACCGGCAAACTGGTGCACACCCTGAAGCAGGATGCAAATATGGCCCAGGCTCAGGACGAAATGGCCTTGTCTAAAAAAGAGGTGACTTTTATTCAGCTTGCCTGCTCAGATATGACTTACATTGATATTGCCAATGAAATGTTTCTGAGTCCTAAAACAGTGGATGGTTACCGTACCAGTTTGTTTGAAAAATTGCAGGTAAAAAGCCGTGTCGGACTTGCTTTGTACGCAGTCAAACACGGCTATGTAAAGTTGTAGAATAATAATTTTGAGTCCAATCTCACCTGTTGGTTAAAGACCCTCACTTCTCTCCACACACCATTCACCTTTCACATCCAAGCCCTAGTTCAAAACACTGGGCTCTTTTACTATTTTCACTTTTTCCTGTTCCTTTATTGTTGCCCAGCCACCCTCTACATTTCTAAGGTTGTGAACGCCCTGTCGCTTTAAAAGAGAAGACGCTATCACGCTCCTGTAACCGCCTGCACAATGCACGTATAAATTTTGATTGTCTTCAAACTGCGCCAGTTCTGCAATATCTACCATATCATTAAGGGGTAAATTTACAGCATCTGGCAAGTGTCCGTCTGCAAATTCTGTTTCTCGGCGCACATCTACCACGGTGAGGTTAGGATCGTGTGGCAGGTCCATTATGAGTTCATCTGCTTCCACACTAATTATCAGGTCAATTTTTTCACCGGCATTTTGCCATGTTTCAAAACCACCATCTAAGTAGCCAATCATTTTATCGAAACCAACCCGGCTCAATCTTGTATTGGTTTCTCTTTCCATACCCACAGGCGTGATCAAAACAATGGGTTTGTCAAACGGTAAGAGGCTTCCTGCCCACTCAGCAAATCTTCCTTCAAGGCCGATGAATACAGAGCCTGGGATAAAGCCCTGTGTAAACTCAATAGCGGGACGGGTGTCCAGCAAGATGACATCCTCCTTTATTTTTTCTTTAAAGCCGGGTAAAGCCAGCGCTTCCATTCCTTTTTCCATTACGTTCTCAATACTGTCGTATCCCCGTTGGTTTATCTGTGCATTTATAGCAAAGTAGCGAGGCGCCGCAGCAAGCCCTTTGGTGACGGCAGCTACAAATGCCTCTTTTGTTTGTGGTTGCAAAGCATAATTCGATGCTTTTTCATCCGCAAGTGTACTGCTCGTATTAGGTCCTATATTTTTTCCACAACTGCTGCCCGGCCCGTGGGCAGGATAAATGAGCACTTCATTAGAAAGAGGCATTATTTTTTCCTGGATGGAATCATACAGCATGGCCGCCAATTCTTCGCTGCTCATTTGGCCACTACTTAAATCTGGCCTGCCCACATCACCTACAAATAGGGTATCCCCTGTAAAAAGGGCATGTTCTTTCTCTTCCTCATCTCTCAATAAAAAGCAACAACTCTCCAGAGTATGCCCCGGCGTGTGCAA
This sequence comes from Ferruginibacter sp., assembly GCA_046597635.1. Lineage (GTDB taxonomy): Bacteria > Bacteroidota > Bacteroidia > Chitinophagales > Chitinophagaceae > Ferruginibacter. The sequence goes on from JBKJKD010000308.1 coordinate 49,573, forward strand.
TACTTCAAGGCTAATGTTACCTATGGTAAATAGTTCGCCGTCGGTGGCATTATGTACTTTAAAATTTGTTTTAGCCCCCGGACCGTAAATGATGGGTGCACCTGTTTTTTTGCTGAGATCGATGTGCCCACTCACAAAATCTGCATGAAAGTGCGTTTCAAAAATGTACTTAATGCTGGCATTTCTAGAATGTGCAAGCTCAAGGTATGCCTCAATGTCTCTAAGAGGATCAATGATGGCTGCCTCGCCATTGCTTTCTATATAATAGGCTGCCTCGCTCAGGCAAGGGGTATATAATTGCTGGATGAACATAAACGTATTTTAATGTTGGTACAAAAATAAAAAAGCGATTGATAAACAATCGCTTTTTTATTAAATAAGGTGTTTCAAAACAAAAATCTTACGCTACCAAATCTTCTATAACTACGTTAATTTCGTCAATGCGTTTGTAGTTCACAGTGTAGTAAATGAATTTGCCATCACGTTGAGTTGTTACGATACCTGCCCTGCGTAAAATTGCAAGGTGCTGGGAAGCAACAGATTGTTCTAACCGAAGGCGGACATAAATTTCAGTAACAGTTATTTTTTTCTCCGTTTCAATAAGAGTCAAAATTTGCTGTCTCAGTTTATGGTTAAGAGCCCTTAAAACTAAAGCTGCTTTCTTAAGATTGTGATAGTTAATCTTTAAAGTGTCTGGAGTTTCCGTTGCAGACACGGTTATCTGCTCGTTGGTGTGAGTTGCTACCGTCATAGGAAGTAAATTTTAAAAATGCTTGAACAATAATTGATACCGCAAATATACGCAGGAATAAATATTTATGTTTTTTTAGCACTGTTAAAATGCAGCAAAACATCAAAATGTAGTGATTAACCGGTATAAAATTCTTTGAGGTAGAGCGGTTCGCAATAGGCAAGGGGACTAAAATTTTCAACTGCAAAACTATTATTGCTTAAGTGGCACAGGGCTTCAGAATTGTTGTAAACTCCTGCAAACATTGCATTTACATGCCTAGTCATTGGCTCGTATTTGGCAGCACCATTTCCGAAAAACAAAGTTTTGTTTTGTAGTAAAGTAGCTACAAAAGAATCATTGGATAAAATGTGTGCCTGGGCTGGTAAAATCACCTCCATCTTTGTTGTGTAGATGGCAGTAAATACTTCCTGCCTCCTCGCATCAATCATAGGGCAGAGTAAAGTTGTCAACTGATCTTCTGGCTTTAGGTGCCCTAAGGCAGATTGAGCCATCAACGGCAGCGTACCAATTGTGATTAACGGCTTGTTCAGTGCATAGCATATCCCCTTGGCACTTGCCAGCCCCACTCTCAAACCCGTATAAGACCCCGGGCCATTAACTACTGCAACCGCATCTATGGCATTCATTTTTATCTGTAGCTCCTGTAACAATTGTTTAATAGCGGGCTGAAGAAACGAAGCATGTTCACTTTGTGCCTCATTCTCTTTTATCCCAAGCATTTCGCCTTGGCGTGCAATGCTCACAGTTGCAACAGCACCAGAGGTATCTATGTTTAAAATAAAACTCATGAGACTTCTATTAATTTTTGTAGGCGGGGTGCAGGCAAATATTTTTTATGTTGGATAGACATTTGAAGCAATAGGTCGTAGATATTTTTCATCCCTATTTTATAGCCCCATTCAAAAGGTCCATAGGGATAGTTAGTTCCGAGTTTCATAGCGATATCAATTTCTGCTTCGGTACTTATTTCATCGCCCAAGGCGAACCATGCTTCGTTAATGATCATGGCAATGATACGGGCGCTGATAAAGCCGGGTTCATCTGCGGTAAGCAGGTATTTTTTATTCAACACTTCCAGTACTTTTTTAGAGGAATCTTCCAGGTTTCCGGCAAGTTCCCAGTTGTCATGTTGAATAAAACCCGGCCAACCATTGAAGCGGATAATATTGTTGGAATTGAGTAATGGATGTGCAACACTATTTATGAACACTGGTGCAGTAAGCAATTTGTAGTCTGCCTGCCAGGCATCAGCATCAAGATTGAAAAATGCATTGGCGGCTGTATGTTGGGCAAAATCCGCTGCGTGCGCTACTTGCAGCCATTCAGCTTGATGCTGCCGCCCGGTGAGTTCTTTAAATGCCTCATTGCCACCCGCTACTACGAACTTCATCTCTTTAATATTTTTGGCAAAAATACGTGGTTGAGAAAATATATATTTGCCACTTAGAAAATTATAATCAATTTATGTCTAAACAAGTCATTCGAACAGCAAATGCGCCGGCTCCCATTGGCCCCTATAGCCAGGCAATCAAAGCGGGCAACCTTGTATTCCTCTCGGGCCAAATAGCATTTGTGCCAGGTACAGATACCTTGCTTACAGATAATATTATTGATGAAGCGCACCAGGTAATGAAAAACCTGCAGGCTATCCTAGCGGAGGCAGGTCTCAACTTTGGGAATGTGGTAAAAACCAATATTTATCTTAGCGATATGAGCTTATTTGCGGCAGTTAACGACGTATATGGCGGATATTTTACGGTAGATATGCCCGGTAGTGAAACAGCCTACCCTGCCAGAGAAACAGTAGCGGTAAAAACTTTGCCCAAAAATGTAAATGTAGAGATCAGTATGATCGCCTCATTATGAAAGTAATTATTACAGCCAAGGCGCATCCATACCTGGTGGAATCATTGCAGGCCGCTGGCTACGAAGTATTGTATGATCCAGAGATAACATCTGAAAAATTGCGCTCCGTAATTGCAGAGGTCGATGGGCTAGTTGTCACCACCAGGTTGGCTATTGATAAGGCCATGATAGACGCTGGCACCCGCCTTCAATGGATTGGCCGGCTGGGCAGCGGCCTGGAGCTGATAGATGTTGAATATGCAGCCCTCAAAAATATTAAATGCGTAAGTAGCCCAGAAGGCAATCGCAATGCGGTAGCAGAGCATGCACTCGGTATGCTGCTTAACCTCATGAATAATATTCAAAAAAGTGCCAGCGAGGTTAAAGTGGGAAGCTGGCTAAGAGATGAAAACCGGGGCATAGAGCTAAGTGGTAAAACAGTAGGAATTGTTGGGTATGGCAACACCGGACAGGCATTAGCCAAACTATTGAGCTCTTTTCACGTTACGGTTTTGGCATATGATAAATACAAAACCGATTTTGCTCATGGCATCGTACGGGAAGCAAACCTGGAACAATTGGGGCGATATGCAGATGTGATTAGTTTTCACCTACCGCTTAGCAGCGAAACGATTTACCTGGCTAACGAGGAATTTTTCAGCAGTTTGAAAAATAGGCCGTTTATCATAAACACTTCCCGGGGAAAAGTAATAGAAACAACTGCGTTGCTGAATGCATTGCAAAGCGATCTGGTTAGGGGCGCCGCATTGGATGTGTTAGAAAATGAAAAGTTGTCCAGCTATTCGGAGGTAGAGAGGGAGCAACTGGAAAGCCTTATATCCATGCCGAATGTACTCATCACTCCTCATATAGCAGGATACAGCAACGAGGCATTTTATAAAATGAGTACCGTGCTATTACAAAAATTGGGTATCTGATTACGAACCCTCATCCCCATTATATTTTACTATATTTGTAAATATGCAACGCCTTAGGCTATCTAGGGCGTTGTATTTTTTTTCTATATACACTAAAAAGAATTGTATGGCAGACACTAATTATGTGACACAGGAAACATTTGACAAGATGCAGACCGAATTACACTCCTTAAAATCAATAGATAGGCCAGCGGCCAGTGCAGCCATTGCGGAAGCAAGGGAAAAGGGAGATCTTAAAGAAAATGCTGAATACGATGCAGCCAAGGAAGCACAAGGAATGCTGGAGGCAAAAATAAATCAGTTAGAAGGCGCTCTTGCCAATGCACGGATAATAGACGAAAAAACGATTGATACCAGTAGGGTAAGCATTCTTACCAAAGTGACGCTTACAAACATGGCTACCAAGAAAAAAGTTACTTACCAGATCGTTTCAGAAAGCGAGGCTGATCTTAAAATTGGTAAGATATCAGTGACTTCTCCCATTGGTAAAGGGCTTTTGGGTAAGGTAAAAGGAGATGTAGCGGAAGTAACAGTACCCGCCGGTCTTTTAAAATTCAAAGTAGAAGACATAACAGTTTAACTGTTTAAAAACAGTTTTACCAGGCCCATCCATCAGCAGGATGGGCTTTTTGTTTGCTTACCTTTATAAAAAAAATCATGAGCATCTTTTCAAAAATTATTGCGGGTGAAGTTTCTTCTTATAAAATTGCAGAAGACGAACATTTTATGGCTTTTTTGGATGTGGCTCCATTGGTGAAGGGCCATGTGTTGGTAGTACCAAAATTAGAAGTGGATAAGCTATTTGATTTGCCGGATGAATACCTTGCTGCCATGTTGTTATTTGCGAAACCTATTGCCCGGGCAATTGAAAAAACTATGGACTGCAACCGGTGTGGCATCTCCGTAATAGGGCTGGAGGTTCCGCATGCACACATGCACCTGCTACCCATCAACACTGCAGATGATTTAAATTTTACCCGTACTAAAATGAGTGTTACAAGAGAAGAGATGGAGCTGATTATGCAAATGATCGTTGGCGCTTTGTAAGCTCAAGAGGGAAAGGTTTCCAGATTTAGGTCGGTATAATTAAACCTTTGATACCCTACCAGGATTTTGAGCAATAAAATCTTTCCAGCCTTTTGCTTTGGGGCCTTGCGATGCCAGCATAGGGTGGTCCTGAAAGTGATGGCATACGGCCACAGACAAAGCATCCGTAGCATCAAAATACTGCGGTTGCTCTTTGAAGCCCAGCATGGTCTGCAGCATTTTCAACACCTGTTCTTTAGAGGCGTTTCCATTACCGGTAATAGATTGCTTTACTTTTTTTGGAGAATACTCTGTTACCTGCAAGCCGGCCTGCATGGCTGCGGCAATAGCTACTCCCTGTGCCCGCCCGAGCTTGAGCATACTCTGTACGTTCTTGCCAAAAAAAGGCGCCTCAATTGCAAAGCTATCGGGGTGATGAAGGCTGATGAGATCAGTAACTTTCCTAAAAATGTTTTCCAATCTTTCGTAGGCATCCATTTTAGCATTCATCTTTAAAACCCCCATCTCCAGGAGTTTAATTTCCTTGTTGTGAATGGCTATCAAACCAAAGCCCATTACAACGGTACCCGGATCTATCCCTAAAATGATTGTAGATTTTTTTTGCAATGCCCTATTTTTACTGCTAAATATTAATTAGCTGCGCAAAAATATCAAAATAATAGTCAACTACCTGCTGGGACCGCTGCTGTTTATTATACTCTCTTATAGTTTGTACAAACAAATTGTGCAGCAGCCAGATCTGCCGCAACGCTGGCAACACATCAAAGACAGTTGGTACAGCGTATCTTTTTGGCTGGTACTGCTGCTGATGTTTGTAAACTACGGCCTGGAAGCATTCAAGTGGAAATTGCTTTTAAAACCCCTGGAACAAATTTCTTTTTTCAGGGCAGTAAAATCGGTGCTCGCTGGTTGCAGCATCACCATGCTCACGCCAAACAGGATTGGAGAATACGGCGGCAGGATATTGTTTGTAAAAGAATCCAACAGGCTGAGGGCTATCTCGCTCACCATACTTGGTAGCATTAGCCAGTTGCTCGTTACCATCGTGATGGGCACGATGGGGTTGCTTGTACTTAGGTTTTATGACATAAGGTCTCATGGCCTGGACTTTATTCCTCCCATACTGGCCAACACTTTACTAGTTAGCTGCATCTTTCTGAGTACATTTTTTTTGTTGTTCTATCTCCGTATTGGCTGGCTTATTCACCTGATGGAAAAGCAACCCCTTTTAGCTCGCCCCCTCAAATATGTAAAACTGTTAGATCAGTTCAGCGGTAAACAATTGTTAAGAATATTGTTTTTATCTTTAATAAGGTACATGGCATTTATCTTGCAATACATGTTGCTGCTCAGTGTGATGGAAGTGGAGATCGGTTACTTATTGAGTTTTTGGCTACTGACCGTCTTTTACCTGATTATGGTTATGGCACCAACGATCGGTTTTACAGAGCTTCCATTAAGAGCCACAGCATCTGTTGAAATTTTTAAATTGTATAGTCCAAACATTCTTGGCATACAGGCAGCGGCCTTGGGCATTTGGTTAATCAACCTGGTGTTGCCAGCCATTATTGGAAGTATATTGATATTAGGTATAAAAATTACAAAGGAAAATGAAGCGAATCCTTAAGACCCTGTTACCCGCACTTATAGTTCTCCTGGCAAGTTTTACTCCTGCCCCCACTTCTACTTCAAGTGATTTTTGCGGTATTAAAAATTCCGCATTTAAAGCAGGAGAAATAGTAACTATGAAAGTTTACTATACTCTGGGTGCTTACATAGCCGCCGGAGAAGCCACTTTTTCTACCAACCTCGAGCGTTTTAATGGCAAGCCTGTTTACCATTTTGTAGCTGAAGGAAAGACCTATTCTTTCTTTGACAATTTTTTTAAAGTAAGGGATCGCTACGAAAGTTATGTAGATACTGCTACGTTGCTTCCGATGAAATTTATAAGAAATGTAGATGAAGGGGGACACAAGATTTACAACAACGTAACTTTTAATCAAACTACAAACACGGCCGTAAGTACCAAGGGGGTGTTTAAACTATCTGATTGCATGCAAGATGTAGTAAGCAGCATGTATTATGCCCGCAACATCAACTTTAATAAATACAAGCCAGGCGATAAAATTCCTTTTGATATGTATCTTGATGACGAAGTATACCATCTATACATCAGGTACATGGGAAAAGAAAAAGTAAAAACCAAGTACGGTAAATTCAACGCTATAAAATTCAAACCACTTCTTGTAAAAGGAACTATGTTTGAAGGTGGCGAAAAGATGACCGCTTGGGTAAGCGACGATCCTAATCATTTACTGCTACGGGTAGAAAGCCCGATTTCTGTAGGGAGTATTAAAGTGGATATGATGAATTATAAAAACCTGCGCTATCCACTTACTTCGCTTCAGAGTGTGCGGTAAATTTATAGATCGCTTAATTTGAAAGCTTCCTTTATCCTTACCCCTTTGTCTGTTTGTTGCAGCGTGCAGCATTCAATTTCCGGGTCATGTTCAAAGAATAAAATGTAATCATTTCGAACAGCTTCTTCGAGGAAATGCCTCTTTTCGTTGAGTGTGGTGAGCGGAAACATATCGTAGGCCATTACATACGGTAGCGGAATGTGCGCTGCAGAGGGCAGGAGATCGGCCATAAAAACCAGCGTTCTCCCCTTGTAGTTTACCTGCGGCAACATCATAGCATCTGTGTGGCCAAATACCTGGCGCACCATTATCCCATCCGGAAAATCGCTTTGATACGTTTCTATAAATTTTAATTGTCCGCTTTGCTGAATAGGGAAAATATTATCTTTTAAGAAAGATGCTTTTTCCCGGTCGTTGGGTTCGGTAGCCCATTTCCAATGCCGTTGATTGCTCCAATAGCTCGCATTCTTAAAAGCCGGTACTAATTGTTCTCCTTCCTTAATAATACTTCCGCCACAATGGTCGAAGTGCAAATGCGTAAGCAGCACATCCGTAATATCATCTTTAGTAAATCCGTGCGCAGCAAGGGATTTTTCCAAGGTATCGGTACCATGCATGTAATAGTGCCCAAAAAATTTTGCATCCTGTTTATCGCCCATGCCATTATCTACCAAAACCAGGCGGTTACCGGTTTCTATAAGCAGGCACCGAAGCGCCCAACTGCACATATTATTTTCGTCTGCAGGATTGAGTTTGTTCCAAATACTTTTTGGTACTACGCCAAACATGGCGCCACCATCTAACTTAAAATGACCCGTATTAATGCTGTATAGTTTCATTATAAAGAGGGTTGCTGTTTTGGCTGGGCTGTGTAAGTGAGCAATAAAAATACCAATCCGAGAACAAAGAATGTAATTAATGCAAGAATAGAGTTGCGCATGTTATGGGTGAGCCCTTCAATAAAGCCAAAGCTGAATAAGCCAATGACAATGGCCAACTTTTCTGTAACATCGTAAAAGCTAAAGAAGGAAGCAGTGTCTTTGGTTTCAGGCATCATCTTGCTATAGGTAGAGCGGCTTAGGGATTGTATTCCACCCATTACTAAGCCTACCAAAGCTGCGATGATGTAAAAATGCATTTCGGTTTGCATAAAGTAGCCGGCAATGCAAACCCCAATCCATAACAGCACCGTAAAAATTAAGACTTTGATATTGCCATATATTGCAGATAAACGGCTCATGGCAAATGCGCCTGCAATGGCTACCAGTTGTATGATTACTGCCGTTATAATGAGCTTGCTGTTTTCCAGTTTTAATTCCTTTATACCAAAATCTATGGCGATGAGCATGACCGTTTGCACACCCATGCTATAGAAAAAGAAGGAGGTTAGAAACCGTTTTAAAGTAGGCATCTGTTTAACCTGGTTCCACACTATTTTCAATTCATGAAAGCCATTTACCAGTGCATGTTGTTTAGATTTTCGTTCCGTTTTTGGGCTCATAGGGAGCCTGCTAAAAGTAATTTGAGCAAAGGCAACCCACCAGATACCC
>JBKJKD010000015.1:0-4530 GCA_046597635.1 Ferruginibacter sp.
TATCTGGCGGGCTCGCTTATGTGCGTACAAATGCTGGTAGGTCCAAGCTTCGCTTATATGGGGCTGGACAGTACACAGTATTTTAAATACAGGATGCAGGTTACGGAATGGGAGTATTTTTCTTATGCCATCCCTGCGGTGATTGCGTTTATTGTGGGTTTAAATATGTTCAGCAACCTGAAGGGGGAATTTGTGCAGGAGAAAAAAATTCAGGAGTATGTAAGGGCAAGGCCCACTATGGCCTACCTGCTCATTGGCGTAGGTTTTTCCACTTCTGTGGCATCTGCTTTTTTCAGTTCGGCCTTCGACCTGGTTTTCTTTTTACTGGGCAGTTTTAAATTCATCGGGGCGTTTCTCCTCATCATTGGTGGCATACGGCTGAAGCCCTTACCGTTGATATTGGTGTTTGGCTCCATCATCCTATCTTCCCTGGGAAGCGCCATGTTCCACGATTTGGTGACCTGGTTTATTTTCTTGCTGGCAGTGCTGGCTTTAAAATACAAACCCGCCGTGCCGGTAAAAGCTGCTGTTGGGATTGGTTTCATTTTGCTCATTGTAATCATTCAGCAGCTTAAGGGCGTGTACAGAGAAGCTACCCAGTTTCAGGGTAAGGAAGGTAACGCAGACGTGTTTGGCGAAGTGTATAGACAGCAAAACGAAAACGCAGGTTTTTTTGACAAAGCCAGCCTCGCACAAAGCAATGTGCGCATCAACCAGGGTTTTATTGTAACGTACATACTCAAGAATATTCCGGCGAATGAGCCCCATGCCAATGGAGAAGAATTGTACAAAATATTGGAAGCGGCTTTTCTTCCACGCTTCTTAGCACCCGATAAGTTGAAAGCGGGAGATAATAGTTTGTTTACCAAATATTCTGGAATTCCATTGCGAGAAGGTACTTCCATGAGCTTAAGTGCCCTGGGGGATGGCTACATCAATTTCGGTTATGCAGGTGGCTGCATCTTTATGATGGCCCTGGGAGGATTGTTTAATTTTGTACTCACACGCTTTCATAAAATAAGCAAACTTTACCCGGTGGCTATTTTATTTACACCGCTGGTATTTTATTTCCCAATTCGTCCGGACACAGCATTGCAAACCGGTCTTGGTCACCTGGTAAAAGCCTGTTTTCTGTTGTACATGATCTATGTTTTTTACAAGCAGCAGTTTTATGTACGCCCGGGGAAAAGGGTGGCGGCGATGAGTGAAGGGGGGTGAAGTGGAAAGTAGAAAGTAAAAAGTAAAAAGTAAAAAGTAAAAATTCAAAAGTGAAAGGTGAAAGGCCGGCCCTATAGAAGTTAGGTGGTGTAGGTGCTCTCAAACCTTCGAAACCTCTTAAACTTTTGAAACCTCTCAAACCTTTGAAACCTCTTAAACCTTGACCACCGTCTTTATAAGCATCCCCTGGTTTCTCCCCGCCTTCAAAGCTGGTGGCCCTATACAGAGTATTGCCAATATGGTGAAGGAACTGGATAGCGGGTACCAGTTTTACATTTATACCAGCAACAGCGACCTGCATGGGTTGCCTATAGCCGTAGCTAAGACCAATGAGTGGACGGACTTTAATGCTTGTACAAAAGTGTGGTATGCAGCTAAAGAAGATAGAAGCCAACACCTGTTAGCACAAGTAGAAAAAATACAACCAGATTGTTTGTACATCATCGGTTTGTTTGACTGGCATTTTAATATAGTGCCATTACTCTATGCCAAGGCAACCAAAAAAATATTATCGGTGCGTGGGATGTTGCACCCCGGTGCACTCGGCCAAAAGGCTTTTAAGAAAAAGATCTTTTTACAATTGATGAAATGGCTGAAGCTGGAACGCAAATGCAGTTTTCATGCAACCGATGCAACGGAGGCGGGATTTATTGAAGGGGTATTTGTTTCGAACAGCAACATACAGGTGGCAGCCAACTTTCCAAGACTGTTGGAAGCACAAGCGACTCCAATAAAAGAAAAGGGTTTGTTGAGAATGATAAGCATTGGTATCATCAGCCCGATGAAGAATTATTTGCTGGTGCTGCAGGCGTTGAAACAAGTTAAGGCTACCGTGCGGTATGATATTTATGGTCCGGTAAAAGAGCCCGCTTATTGGGAGCAATGTTTACAGGCGATACAATTGTTGCCGACAAACATTACCGTGGCTTATCACCGGGAACTGCCGCCGCATAAAGTGCCGGGTAAACTCGCCGGCCATCACCTGTTTATTTTGCCGAGCAAAAGTGAAAATTACGGGCATGCTATAGTGGAGGCGTTGAGTGCGGGAGTGCCGGTTGTGACGAGTATGGGAGTGCCGTGGTTGGGGCTGTTTGAAAAGAATGCGGGAATGAATGTGAATGTTGAATTACGAAGTACGAATGAGGAAGTACGAATAGAGGAGCGGGAGCGGGGAGCGGTCAGCAAATTACAAAGTACGAATGACGAATTGAGAATGGAGGAAGGGAGGAGTGATGCGTTAGGAATGCTTGCCCCCCGTGAATCAGCAGAACTGAATTTGGTAGAGGCGATTGAAATGTTTGCGGCGATGGGGCAGGACGAGTGGAATGGGTATAGCAAGGGGGCGGTGGAATATATACATGCGAGAATTGATGTGGCGGAGTTGAAGCGGGCGTATGGGGAGATGTTTAGTGGATTGATTGATTAGTGGATTAGTTGATTGGTTAATTAGTTAATTGGTGCATTGGTGGCATAGTTAATTTCTAAGTTAGTTAACACATCAAAAATTCGTGAATCCGTGGCAAAATTCTTTTGCGGAGCAAATAGATTTCCGAAGCAAGCACACAACATAATATTCATTCGTTGAATTTAAAATTGTACGGTTGAATTTTCTACTACATAAAAAATTTATATGGTCCATAGGAAAGTTCCTGGGACTGGATGGGTATTATGGCGCCGGGGGGATAGTGGCTAAATACTTTGACATGCCGGTAAGGCGGTAAATCGGGCAGTTGTTGCTTAGCAACTATAGAGTTACTCAAGGAAATGCGCAGCATTGTCACCGTCTTTTCGTCTTTCCGGCTAAAACTTTTCTGCGAGGCAAAAAGAAATTCGAGGAACTGTTTGTCCAGTTACATGCCGGTAAGGCGGTAAATCGGGAAGCTGTTGCTTCGTAACTATAGGGCTAGTACAGGAAATGCGCAGCATTTTTGTCACCGTCTTTTCGTCTTTCCGGCTAAAACTTTTCTTAGAAGCAAAAAAAAATTCGAGGAAAATAAATACGATCATGTTCATCCCTAAAACTTAAAACCAACCGCTTGAATTTTCTTTTAGATAAAAAATTTTTGTTGTTCGTGGGCAAGTTTCTCGGCTTGTTCATTTTGTTTTACTACGGCACCATTGCCTGGATAGGCATTGCGGCGCCGGGGGGATTGTATAGTGCGTTTGTGGCGCAGTGGCTGGATTATGTGAGTTGGATCAAACAATCTATCATGGCGGGTACAGGCTGGTTGGTAGGCCTGTTTGGTTACAATACGGTGAAGGAGTCCGGCTTTTTGATTCGCATCATAGGTAAGCGGGGCGTAATCATTGCCATGAGCTGTGTGGGCTATGGGGTGTATAGTTTTTGGGCGGCTTATGTGATTGCCAATGCTGGTTCGGCCATTAAAAAGGCGGTTTGGGTAATCGGTGGATTGCTGAGTCTTTGGTTAATCAACGTGGTACGCATCAGTATGTTTCTCGTGGCTATCAATCAAAACAAGACCATGCCGCTGGGTATTGACCATCACACCTGGTTTACGATCGTGGCCTATGGGTTCATCTTCTTAATGATTTACTTTTACGATAAAAGCAACCGAAGCAAAGAACTTTATGCCAACTGATTTGTCTACATATCAAAACAACTGGTACCAACCTGGCTCTTTTTTTCAGCGGGGCAGTTGGTTCCTGGTCAATGTATTGTTTTTTAAGCCGTCTTTTTTGCCTTTTTATGGCTGGAAGCGCTTTCTGCTTCGGCTTTTTGGGGCAAATATTGGCAAGGGCTTGATTGTTAAACCGGGTGTGCAAATCAAGTATCCCTGGTTGTTGCAAACGGGAGATCATTGCTGGATAGGAGAAAAAGTTTGGATAGATAACCTTGCCATGGTCACTCTTGGAAATCACGTGTGTATCAGCCAGGAGGCCTACCTGTTTTGTGGCAATCATGATTATACCAAAAGCAGTTTTGACCTTATGGTGAAGCCGATCGCTTTACAGGATGGTGCGTGGGTAGGTGCCCGTGCAATTGTTTGCCCAGGTGTAGTTTTCGGCAGTCATGCGGTTTTGGCGGTGGGAGCGGTAGCTACACAGTCTTTGGAATCCTGGACTATTTACCAGGGCAATCCGGCTGTAGAAGTTAAAAAAAGAAAAATTATCCCCTAACAAACTTCGGGCTTGATTTTTGAATAATTTAGTAATAACATAATAATATCGGATGGTAAAATGCGTTGAGTTAAAGTCGTAAATTACAGTCCAGATTTACCAAGTGTTCAAACCATCATAGAAAATACTGATAGATGCATTCTCCCGACTTTTTCGCTGGTCCTGTTCTCAGAT
>JBKJKD010000326.1:0-14165 GCA_046597635.1 Ferruginibacter sp.
TCAATATAAATACGACTTTTTTTGCGCTTGATTTCGAGCTCTCTTTTGAGAGCCTCTGCTTTTGTCATAAAACTTTCAGTGTATTTGATTTCCCAGGGAAGACATCGCCAGGTCGCCGCTACGCAGCCGGCATTATGTCGCTCCAATCTCTTCATAGCATCTTCGGCACAGCCTGTATAGTACCGGTCACATTTAAGAGAGTATAAAATGTAAATATGATACATAAACTAAAAAAGCGGCAAGGAGCCGCTTTCATTTTTAGTACCCGGGAACGGAATTGAACCGTCACTCGCATTACTGCGAACAGGATTTTAAGTCCTGCGTGTCTACCAATTCCACCACCCGGGTGACACAATCTTTAATATCTAAGAACTATCTTATTCTTGCATTACGGCTAACCCCGATTTAATCGGGGCGTGTCTACCAATTCCACCACCCGGGTGACACAAATTTTAAAGAAAAAAAATCCCGACGAGGTCGGGATGAATCTTTGAGCGGAAGACCGGGCTCGAACCGGCCACCCCGACCTTGGCAAGGTCGTGCTCTACCAAATGAGCTACTTCCGCAATTATAATAAGAACTTAAAATACTCTCTCCCTTTTTTTCAGGACTGCAAAAATAAGGGTTGTGTGCTAACTACAAAATTTTATTTGCAATACTCAGGAAAATTTATTTGTAGGTAGGATTGTATAAAGTATTTTCCGGCACATTCACTTCTGGCTTGCCCTTATAGCGATGCGTGTATAAGCCATAACAACCTCCCAACACAAGAGCAAGCACTAAAAATATCTGGCAATACCAGATGAAACGTGAAGAAGAAACCCAATTGTGAGCAAAGTCTTTTCCTGTATTATCAATGATTTCCTGATGCATCGTACTGTTATTTTCGTTTGCAAAAATAAGGCCTTCCTCTTAAAAAAAATTATTTGTTTACAGGAATATCTGAAAACCTACTTTTCTTTTGAAGAAAATATTGCCATATAATCGAGCCATGGTATATCCCCATAATTTTACCATTCCTGCTGACAGGAAACAAGGATTTTTTTTGCTGAAATAAAACCCATTTGAAAAAATGAAGGTGTGCTTTTGCGATGGCCACAAAACTTTTTGCATCCCCTGAAAATAAAGCTTTATAGGCTGCTATCCCATCTAACAGCATTCGAAAAAAAAGGATAAAGAACACCACAGGCCGTGGAAGATTTTTGTAAAGCATGACCAGGTTATTCCGAAAATTTAAAAAGGTTTTTCTGCTGTTTCCCTTGGGCAAAGTACCCCCACCCACATGATAAACTACAGAAGTGGGATGAACATAAATACTATAGCCTGCCAATTGCAACCGCCAGCAAAGGTCTATTTCTTCCTGGTGCGCAAAGAAGAACTCATCCAACCCGCCCTGCTGCTGGTACAACTCCGCTCGCACAAACATAGCGGCACCACTTGCCCAAAAGCAGGGTTGCACAGTATTATATTGTCCTTCATCTCTTTCGCAAATTTCGAAAATACGGCCACGGCAAAACGGGTAGCCAAATTTATCTATCCAACCGCCACTTGCCCCAGCATATTCAAACTGGGTTCTATTTGCATGGGATAAAACCTTAGGCTGGCAAGCTGCGATTTTTCTATCTGACTCCATGAGTGAGACAATAGGTTCTATCCAGAAAGGCGTAACCTCAACGTCACTGTTGAGCAACACATAATAATCTGCTGTCACCTGCTGCAAAGCCAGGTTGTACCCCTTAGCAAATCCCTCGTTACTCGGGTTTAAAATAATGGAAACCTCCGGGTAATTCTTTTTGAGAAAGGAAATAGAATCATCTGTAGAAGCATTATCTGCAACGATGATCTTTTTATGAACATACGTACTTGCTACAACAGATGGCAAAAACTCCTCAAGAAATTTTCTACCATTCCAATTGAGAATTACGACGGCCACAAGCGGCTGCTGCCGGCCTACTGCCTCCTCTCGCTGCTCTTTAGAAGTGTTAACAGGGGCAGTACTAATGCTGCTTCTTTCTATCATAATAATTTGTAAACTATTCCGTTCGGCAAACATACTTTATTAAAGCAGTATTCATCCCAGTGTGATGGTTGTTTTATATTTCCTATTTTTAAGTATGTTTCTTCAATTACTTAACTGGCGCACTGTGCTGGCATTGGTAGCCATTGCCATTGTATCGGCCACGATCTTCTTTTCTGATTTTCTCTCCAAAAAAATTGCCCGGGAAGAAAAACAAAAAATTGAGCAATGGGTAGAAGCAGTGAAAGAAGTGAGTAATGCTGGCAGCTTGCAAACCAACTTATCTGGAAAAATATTGACAGAAAATAGCAAGGATATTCCCATGCTGGCGGTGAATGAAAAAGACAGTATTCTTGATCATTACAACCTGGACACTTTTGAAATAGCGCACAATAAAAACTTCCTGCAAAATAAATTAACAGAGTTTAAGAAATTGAATGCACCCATTATTTGGAAGAACCCATTTGATAGCACACAAAACAACAAGCTGTATTATGGAGAATCTTCGCTGCTCAAGCAAATAAAGTATTTTCCACTAATACAATTGACGGTGGCTGCCCTATTTATTGTTGTAATATTGGTGGCTGTAAGTACACGTAATAAAAGCACACAGAACCAGGTATGGGCAGGAATGGCCAAGGAGACAGCACATCAACTCGGAACTCCGCTCTCCTCTTTGCAGGGTTGGGTAGAAATGCTCAAAGATCAGGAAGGGAACGAAACCATAGCCCACGAAATGAGTAAGGACGTGGATAGATTAAAATTGGTAAGTGACCGTTTCGGAAAAATAGGCAGCACTCCACAATTGGAAGAAAGCAACATCGTACAGCAAGTGAAAGAAATGGTCTCTTACATTAAAAGAAGAGCACCCGAGAAAGTAATTTTTACTGTGAACTGCGGAAATGAAACCGACATTCCCGTGATGATCAATGCTCCATTGTTTGACTGGGTGATAGAAAACCTTTTAAAAAATGCGCTGGATGCCATGGATGGCAAAGGAAGTATTGCTGTAGATATCAAAAATGAAACTGCACAGGTAATCGTTGATATCGCAGACTCCGGGAAGGGAATTACGGGTAAAAATTTATCACAGGTTTTCAAACCCGGTTTTACAACAAAAAAGCGTGGTTGGGGCCTCGGGCTCTCTTTGAGCAAAAGAATCATAGAGCAATATCATAAAGGAGAACTTTTTGTAAAAAATAGTGACCCTGGCCGTGGTACCACTTTTAGAATTATTTTAAAAAAATAAATGACTCTTTCCGAAGCCAGGCTTTAACTGAAGTTATATTTTATTCATTTTTTTATAAGGCTGTAATCTTATAGATTTGCACTTCCTCAAAAATGCGGCGATGGCGAAATTGGTAGACGCACTACCTTGAGGTGGTAGCGCCTATAACTGGGCGTGGGAGTTCGAATCTCCTTTGCCGCACAAACCTCTCCTTTTTAAGGAGAGGTTTTTTTATTTACCTTGTTAAAAAAAGAGATGGCTAATAATATAAAGTGTCCCAATTGCGCCCATGTGTTTGACGTTGAAAATGTGCTGGCTGCAGATATTGAGCAAAAGTACCAACAGGAGTATCAGCGTAAATTAAGCCAGTCCCTGGGCAAGGTTGAACAGGATAAAAAGAAACTTGAAGCAGACCAGCAACTTTTTGAAGAAAAAAAGAAGCAGGAAAATGAGCTGTTCGCCCAAAAGCTGCAGAAGGAAAAACAAAAACTAGAAACAGAAATACAGGAGCAGTTGAGAAAAAGTATTTCGTCTGACTATGAAAATCAATTGCGCCTGCTCAAGGAAAACAACAGCGATGTAGAAGAAAAACTAAAAGAATCCCGGAAGAAGGAACTGGAATTTTTGCAAAAGGAGCAGCAACTGAAGAACAAAGAGGTAGAGTTGGAAATAACACTACAGAAAAAATTGCAGGAGGAAAGAGCAGTTCTTTCTGAACAGATTCAAAAACAAGAACTGGAAAGATCCTCTCTAAAAGAAACGCAGTTTCAATTGAAAGTTAAAGAACTTGAAAAGCAATTGGACGATCAAAAAAAACTAGCTGAAGAAATGAGGCGAAAAGCAGAGCAAAGTTCTATGCAGCGGCAGGGTGAAGTACAGGAACTTTTACTGGAAGAAATTTTAAAGGAGAATTTCCCGTTTGACTTGATTGAAGAAGTAGGCAAAGGAGTGGAGGGGGCAGACTGTATTCAAATTGTGCGGAACCATAATGGCAAGGAGTGTGGAAAAATTATTTATGAAAGCAAACGCACCAAAGGCTGGAGTGGCAACTGGATAGACAAATTAAAAACAGATATGCGCAGCCGTGGCGCCGACGTAGCCATATTGGTAACACAAACTTTTCCCAAAGACATGGAGCGATTTGGTGAAAAGGATGGCGTATGGATATGCAACTTTAGTGAGATAGCCAGCGTGGCCTCCATCATTAGGAACGGCGTAGTAAAAGTTTACGAAATACAAAGAAGCGAAGAGAACAAGGGTGATAAAATGCAGTTGCTCTACAATTATTTGACTGGTGTTGAATTTCGTGGCCAGGTAGAAGCGATTGCCGAAGGATTTATGGCTATGAAAAATAGCATTACCAGGGAGCGGATGCAAATGGAGAAATTATGGAAAGAACGGGAAAAGCAACTAGAGAAAGTACTGATTAGCACCAGTGGGCTATATGGTTCTGTTAAAGGAATAGCCGGGGCATCGGTGGGCGATATTCCTCTTCTGGACGGCGACTCTCCGGTAAATGAAATAGATTACTAAATTCCCTTTGTAGATTGAATCAACATTTTACTTACGGGAGGGTTTCAGTTTGAACACTATCGGTCAAATGCGATCATTGCTGGTGATGCACCCTAACTCTCGCTCACCAACCAGGTAAGACAATTGCTATTAAAGAAAATGCCCGATACTTTTAGCGGTATAATTTCGCCTTTCAAAAATGCACAGCGTGCGGTAAACTGATTGTCTGTAGCAGTGCAGGAATTAATATGAATGTGGCGCCTAAAGTCTACCTGGCCAAGCCCATACCATTTAAATATAGTTTCTTTAATACTCCAGGCCAAGGTAAGGGACTGTAATTCATCATATCCTTGGAATTTTAAAATAGACAGTTCCTCTTTACCCAAAAATTTATGCCTTAACCCGTAAATTTTTTGTTGTGGTATTTCAATATCTACCCCAACCCTACCTTGTTTGGAAACAATGGCCGCTGCATAATCGCCGCAATGAGAAAGAGAAAAATGAAAACTGTCATTGGGTACAAAAGGCTTTCGGGTGTCTGCGATGCGAATAAGATCCAATGGAAAATCGTCGTACAATTCTCTCAATAAAATTCTTGCAGCAAGATGCTGCAAGCGTTTGTGCGGATGGATGATGTGAGCCGGAGCGGGAACTCTATCTGTAAAAAAATGCTCGTCTTCTGCTATGTGCCACACACCCAGCCTTGCAAGAGCGTTGATATTTTGTTGATAAACCAATGGCATATGAATATCAAAATTGAGGGGTACAAATTGAAACAAATTACTTTTACAAATAAACGAATAAACTTACTAAGAATGATACTGAGCGATACCCGCATATTGGAAGAGATAGAAAAAGGTTCCATTAAAATTGTACCCTACACAAGAGACTGTCTGGGCAGCAACAGTTACGACGTGCACCTTGGGCCCTACCTTGCCACTTACGAACATGCAGAACTTGATGCAAAAAAGCACAATACCATCAAACATTTTGATATACCGGATGAAGGTATTCTCCTTTTGCCGCATATGTTTTATTTAGGTGTTACAGAAGAATACACCGAAACACATGCACATGTACCCTTCCTTGAAGGCAAGTCTTCTACAGGCCGGCTAGGAATTGACATCCACGCCACAGCCGGAAAAGGCGATGTAGGTTTTTGTGGAAACTGGACATTAGAAATTTCTGTAAAACAGCCGGTACGGGTTTACAAGGGAATGCCTATCGGGCAACTAATTTATTTTCCTGTTGATGGTGAAATTGAAGTAAAATACAACGAGAAAAAAAATGCAAAGTACAGCGGCCAGCATAACAAGCCTGTGGAGAGTATGATGTGGAAGAATACTTTTTAAATTAGCAGGCTAATGTTGGGCTATGACACAACGGTTGAAAACACAAAAAAGATTTTCCTGCTTTTTTCAATTAGCCTTTGCGAATGGGTTGTTTGCAGAGGGCAAGGCGGGCAGATTCTCTCCCTAATTTTATTGCAAGATCAATTGGTGGTAACTTTGTAAAAGCTGTAGAATCATTCTTTGATGGTACTCGTCAATGACTTGAGCAATACCTAAAATACCAGGCTGTGGAACTGGATGAATATATTTGAACTTAATAATTTATAGGAGGCAGCCTTCAGAAATAAGTGGCTCAAATGCGCTGAGCCTGTTAATTAAGTTGCCAGATAGCAAAGTTGAGTGCTGTTGCAAAACTCACCCACAGTAAATAAGGCACCAGTAGCCATGCTGCCGGTCTATACGCTTTCCCAAACCAATAAATAGTGGATGCTATCAATACCCATAGTAGTGCAATGTCAACCAGTGCCCATCCGGGTTGTTCGGCATAAAAAAATATGAACGACCAACAAAAATTAAAGAATAGCTGGGTAAAATAAAATATCATAGCATTACTTTTCATTTTGCCGGAAGTAGCCCTCGCCCAAACCAAATAAAATGCGATACCCATCATAATATACAGGAGGGTCCACACTGGTGCAAACAGCCAGCTTGGAGGGTTAAATGAAGGTTTCTGGATGGTTGCAAACCAACCTTGCACCGACGAGGAAGTGAAGAAACCAGAAATGCCGCCTACTGCCAGCGGTAGGGCAACCGATAAAATAAAACGAACTATGTTTTTCATACTCATTTTCATATTTAAATAATAATACCAACCCTCCTCAATACTACAACGTTCCAAATTTCTTATAGTAGGCAATTAAAAAGCCGGTTACTTCATCGTAACTAAGCACACCTTGTGGTTGCTCATTGTTTCGCAAAAAAATACCATAGCCCCACCTCACCGCTGGCTCTACAAAGCTGCGGTGTTTGTTATTGAAAAACCTCCATTCTTTCAGGTCGCTTTTTACAGCATCACTCAGCTCATTTCTAATGACCCTTGCAGAGGCCGAATCTGTGGCAAAAAGATTTCTATTGGCGTAAGTAAGGAGTTCAAGGTAAACCGAATAATTAAACAAAGGATCATCAGACGCTGCTGCAGCAAGGTATCCCACAAAATTAGCCTCCATTTCTTTGGCATAGCCAAGTTGGTGAGCCACTTCGTGGCATGCTGTAAATGGTTGCAGAAATTTAGGGATGTTGGTGTTTACTTGTGCCTCGCCCGTAAAAGGATTATAGTAGCCGTTGAAGCCCGCATAATTACCAAACCAGCCCCAAAGCGATCGTTTGAGAGAGGCTTTCTTGTATTCCAAAAAAGGGTGGTCTGCTGTTACTTTTTTAAACGCCTCTGCTACACCCGCAAACAAATTGCTGTTAGCAGGGTACGTTTTTTTTTGAGCTATCCATGCTGCTTTGCTCTCATTCACTCTAGATAGCAGCAGGCAATTCATTTCCCGCAATTCTGCCTGGCTATATTGGAGCGCTGGCAAACCGAGTTGCCATGCAATTCCCTTTCGGTTATAATTGATTCCCCAAAACAGGTTGAAAACAATATAGAAGCAGGATAGGGTAATTAAAAATCTATAAATAGTTTTTCTTGCACTTATTCCCGAGAACAATGCTGAACGGTTTCGGGCTAATTTTAAAATCAGTTTAATCAGTAAAAATACCATCCATGCAATGAGGCATGTATATAAAAGATCTCCTATACTTAGGGAGAAGCTCCCAAGAAGCCCTCGTAAAAATTTTGCAAAAGAAGGGAACAAACGAGTACTATAACCAGATTCTACCCTCATTGCTCGCAGGCTATACACTTTAATTAAAAGGCAAATGACCAATAAAACCGCGGTGATACGAGCATTTCTGCTAAACTTCATAACTATAAAATTAGGAATAAGCGAGTATTTACAAGGGTTGTGCTATAAAAACTGTGTAAACAGTAGTTTTTATTCATAAATTTCTATTACCTTCGCCGTCCTTTAAACTGAACTCAATGGCTAACAGACGGGCATTTGAAATTGCTTTTGTGGGTTTGAAGCCCGGGGTTCATGAGTTTAATTACGAATTAAATGACCAGTTCTTTATAGAAAAAGGTTCCGTTGAACTTCGTGATGTGAGTGCAATTATCAAGTTATTGCTTGAAAAAAGCACTGGCTTTATGATGCTGAAATTTGAGGTGGGTGGACGTACAGACGTCACTTGTGACCGGTGTGGAAATTCACTGAAAATGGACCTTTGGGATGAGTTTAAAATGCTGGTAAAACTGGTGGATAATGCAGACGAGATGAATCTGCAGGAAGAAGATCCGGATGTATTTTATTTGTCCAGATCGGAAAGCCACCTGGAAGTGAGCAATTGGTTATATGAGTTCGTCTTGCTCAGCGTACCAATGCAGCGCATGTGTAGCCGGGAAGAAATGGGAGGGCCGCAGTGCAATAACGAGGTGTTGGAAAAGTTAAAACAAATGGAGGCAAGAACCGAAGAGCACAATGCAAATACTCTTTGGAAAGGCCTTGATAAGTTTAAAGACAATTAAGAAATACGGTAGAAATCATATTCATAGTAAAATTTAAAATAAAACAGTCATGCCAAATCCAAAAAGGCGCCATAGTCAACAACGCAGTGCAAAAAGAAGAACGCATTACAAAGCGACTGCGCCAACTTTAAGCGTAGATTCTACAACAGGCGTTATTCACGTTCGCCATCGTGCACATGTTAGCGAAGGAAAGTTGTTCTATAAAGGAAAACTTGTAGCTGAAAAAGCTCCGTTAAAGGCATAATTCTTTTTGCTTTAAAGAAACCGATTCCAAAATCAAAGATTGAGTAACTTCAGCCTTGGACTTTGGAATTTTTAATTTAAAATTCTTTGCTATGATCAAAATAGGGCTGGATATGATGGGTGGCGACTTTGCCCCGGCGGAAGCAGTGAAAGGCGTAGCAGCTTTTTTGGCTGAACAAAGCCAGGATATTCAGTTGGTATTAATTGGTGATGAAGAGAAAATAAAAGAACAAATTGCCCTTCAGCAGTTACCGGCAGATAGCTACACAATTGTGCATGCATCGCAGGTGATAGAAATGCACGAACACCCCACCAAGGCACTCAAAGAAAAACAGCAATCCTCTATTTCCATCGGATTTCAATTATTGGCCAGCGGTAAAACCGATGCTTTTATAAGCGCAGGTAATACCGGAGCAATGATGGTGGGCGCTTTGTTTAGTATTGGTGCTATTGAAGGAGTATTGCGGCCAACTATTGGTGCCTACATGCCCCGTGAAAATGGGACTATCGGCTTATTGTTGGACGTAGGCCTGAATGCCGATTGCAAACCAGAAAACCTGAACCAATTTGCAACGCTTGGTTCACTGTATGCAAAGCACATTCTAAAAATAGATAATCCCCGGGTCGGTCTTGTAAACCTTGGCGAAGAAGAAGGAAAAGGAAATTTACTGGCACAAGCCGCCTACCCTGTCTTAAAAGAAAATAGTCTTATCCAGTTTATAGGAAACATTGAAGGCCGGGACATACTGATGGATAAAGCTGATATTATGATTTGTGATGGCTTTACCGGCAATGTAGTTTTAAAACTTGCCGAGAGCATTTATGATATTACTCAGCGCCGAAACATCAAAGATGAACATTTTGATCGTTTTAATTTTGAGGCCCAGGGCGGCGTTCCCGTTTTGGGCGTAGCCAAGCCAGTCATCATCGGCCACGGCATCTCCCACGCCACGGCCTTTAAAAACATGATAGTAATTGCTTCCCGCATGGTTGAAGCTGACCTGATCAGCAAGATCAGGCAAAGCTTTTCTGTAACAGCCTAAGAATAAAAGAAGACTGCTACGTAATTTAAAAAACTTATCAATCTCAAATATTCAAATAGCCACCCAAAAGCTGGCTATTTGAAAACAAGGAAGTAAAATAAATTAGTAGATTAGATGCTTCCTGTTAAAAGTATACAACAAAACAAAAAGGATGGTAAAGCCGGTGGTAATTGCAAATAATACCCCGGTAAACACAAACGCTCCTAAAAATAATACCGTAGAAATAAAGGGTAATAATTGTCCCACCAGGTAAAATATGTAGCCCTGCATCTTTAACTGGCGCATCTGCATAGCACCATAAATACAAAGTACAATGGCCAAGAGGCCCAATATCAACAACGGAAAACGATTCTCTAAACTCTTAGTCACTATCTCTTCATAATGCTCCGGGTTGGGCATCATGGCTTTAAAAAAGGCTGGCATTTCCGGACTGTTCATCTGGGCCAGCATTTTATCTTTTTCGTCATATGCTTTTTGGGCCCCAAAAAAATTAAAAGCTATTCCCAACATTTGAAGACCAGAGCCGATAAAAGTAAGAATAGTGAGCACATTGATGCCACTAGGCAACACAGAGTTACCAAATTCGTCGGGGCTTAGAGAATCTTTATGAAAGTCTTGATTGCTCATGTCAGTTTTAGTTTTGCCCAAATTACGGAAGTAAAAAAATAAAACAAAACCAAATATAAAGATAACAGGAAGCAATAGTTTTGCACAAATGACAACTTACCTTTCCCACAAGATCCTTAACAATCATTTTTTGTTGAGTGCCAACCGCACTGTTTTTTGGGAAGAGCAAAAAGCCTTGATATTATCAGATCTTCATGTAGGCAAGAGTGGCCATTTTAGAAAGAATGGTATTGGCATTCCTCAAAATATGCTGGGCGAAGACATGCAGCGATTGTTTGCAGAAATACAGTTTTACAAACCGTCCAGCCTTATTATAGTCGGCGATCTTTTTCACAGCCATTCCAATAAAGAACATGACTTATTTTTAAAATGGAGACAGGGCCTGCCAGATCTTCACATAGACCTTGTGTTGGGTAATCATGATATTTTACAAGCAGATAAATATGCCGAAGCTGGGATTAAGACACATCGGGGGTCCTACCTGGTAGATCCTTTTATATTTACACATGATATTTGCGACCTTGCTGATTACGATGAAAATTATTGTTTCAGTGGCCACATTCATCCCGGTATTACCATGAGGGGTGTAGGAAAACAATCATTGCGTTTACCCTGTTTTTATTTTAACAAGCAGTATGCAGTACTGCCCGCCTTCGGCAAATTTACGGGTACACATCCCATCAAGCCTATGGAGCATGATGCTGTTTTTGCGCTGGCAGGCAACAGCATCATACAGGTGCAATAAAATTATAGTTGTGCTTTTCTTCTTTGCAATTCTTTTTTAATAAGCCCAAGCTCCCTTCCCGTTTGCCCGGCTACAGAACTATTTTCCTGCGCCCGCCGCATAAGGTAGGGTATCACATCTTTGATGGGTCCAAACGGCAAATACTTACTCACACTACAGCCGCTCTTGGCAAGATTGAAGGTGATGTGATCACTCATGCCGTATAGCTGGGAAAAATGAAGATGTGGATGGTTGTGTGGCAGGCCCCGCTTGTCCAGCAAATGAGCTGCATCCAAATTGCTTCTTTCATTGTGGGAGGCTACTATCACGCACAAATGTTCCAGGTGAGTGATGCAAAACTCAGTGGCCAAATCGTAATCTCTGTCGCACGATTCTTTGTCGGGTTGAATGGGGGAAGCATAACCGTGATCTACAGCACGCCTTCTTTCATTTTCCATATAAGCACCCCTAACCAATTTAACTGCTAATATAAAATTTCGCTCCCTGCTGGCTGCGTAACTATCTTTTAAAAAAGCGAGCCTGTCATGCCGGTATAATTGGAGTGTGTTGTAAACAACAGCCTTTTGTTTGTTATACTCATCCATCATCAGCATGGTCATAGCATCTACAGGATCTTGTATCCATGTTTCTTCAGCATCTACCAACACACCAATATTTTTTGCCTTTGCAGTTTCGCAAATGCGTTTTAAACGGCTGACGCAAATCTTCCATTCTTCTTTTTCAGAGGGGGCTAATTGTTCAATAGCTTGGTTGTAGCGTTTTACCAAACTGCCTTCCATGTTATGCATGTTGGTATCAAGTTTTTCCAACAAACCAAACCTCACAAAACCAGTAACTTTTATACTCATAAAAGGAATGTTGTTTTGCGTGGCCGCATAGTCAATCACTTTTATGAATTCCAGGGTTGATTCCTCAAAACCAGCCTCGCCATTTGCCCCGCCCTCTACGCCGTAATCTAGTATCACTTTTACATGATACTGTTCAAGCTTGTTTGCAACAAGGGCAGTTTCTTGAAGGGTTTCGCCACCCACAAATTGACCAAAAATGGTGGAACGCAGCAGCGGTTTTGTAAAAGGAATATTCCAGCGAATGGCTAGTGGCGCCACTGCAAGCCCTAGTTTAAGCAAGGCAGGATTTCCCATTGCCGAAAACAAAAATTGAGCTTTTTTTAATTCACTAAAGGTCTTGTATTCAAAGGCATATTCAGTATTATCGAATGATATCATGTGAGCAATTTGGACAACAAAATTCTGCTTTAGCTAACGAACTACCAAATATATGGTCACATGATTGTTATCATATTGCCTGGTGATTAAACGGTTGCAAAACCATTTCGCTCACCACTGCACTCGAGGGCTGCTGACACAAAAACCAGATAGCTTTTGCCGCCTCTTCTGCCTGTATCATTTTTTCCCGCTGAACTCTTAAATCAATGTTATCCCAAAAAGGAGAATCTACGCCACCAAGAAATAAATTGGTGATCCGGATATCCGTTCTTTTCAATTCTTCCCTAATGCTTTGCATCATGCCTACCAGCCCATATTTACTAGCACTGTAAGCAGCAGCTCCAGCCATTGGCACTTTGCCTAGCACGCCTGGTATATTTATGATAAGTCCTTTTTTGACTTCCTTCATGGCCGGCAAAAATGCCTTTACCAGTAGGAATGGCCCCACCAAATTATCATTGATTGTTTGCAGGAAATCCGAATCTGTTAAAGCATCCATCGGTTTGATGATCCCTATCCCTGCCGCATTCACCAAAATGTCTATGCTGGAAAACTGCTTTTCATATTTTTCTTTTAAGGTCGTCACAGCCGCCGGGTCTGAAATGTCGAGTGCAAAAGTTCTTTCAGAAGGAATTTGATTTTGCTGCGCTACTTCGTTCAGCTTCGCTTCGTTTCTTGCTGCCAGGAAAAGGTTTGCTCCGCTGGCAGATAATAGTTTCACTGTCTGGGATCCTATGCCACCTGTAGCTCCTACTACCAAAATATTTTTGCCTTTTAAGCCTTCCATATGTGTTTGTTTTATCCCCTTAAACAAGAGCATAAGGGTTTTGTTTAAAAAGTGCTCAACAAATAAAGTGTATGCATGCGGTTTAAATGTCTCGTCTCCACGCACAACGACAGCAATGAGACTCATGAAGAGTGAGACCTCATCCAGAAGGCTTCTTCTCTCTGCAAGTTTGAGCCCTCACACGAAATCAAAAATTCCCTTTAGCATAAGTGTTCGAGGGCTAAGGCAATATCCGTTGTGCTATATTTGCAAAAATTTTCAAGATGGACAAGAAAGCAAGTGAATCGCTGGTAATAATGACGGAGCTGGTGTTACCCAATGACACCAATAATTTTGGAAACCTGATGGGTGGCCGACTGATGTATTGGATGGATATTGCTGCTGCATTGGCCGCGATGAAACATTGTGCAGCACCGGTTGTAACTGCCTCGGTCGATAATATTTCATTTGAAACTCCTATCAAGATCGGGAACGTTGTTCATATTGAAGCAAAAGTGACCCGTGCGTTTAACAGCAGTATGGAAGTGCATATGAGGGTGTGGGGCGAAGACGCTATTCAGCAGTACAAATACAAAAGCAACGAAGCTTATTACACATTCGTATCCTTGGACCCAAACGGAAAACCAAGACCAGTTAATAAACTCATTCCTGAAACTACAGGAGAAATTGCATTATTTGAGGGAGCACTCAGGAGACGGCAGCTGCGCTTGATACTTGGAGGAAAAATGAAGCCGGAAGAGGCGCAGGAATTAAAGGCCTTGTTTGTGAAGTAATGCCGAAAGGCAGATGGTTTTGTGAATGGTGAATTGTGAA
>JBKJKD010000330.1:0-15592 GCA_046597635.1 Ferruginibacter sp.
GCTTGCGCGGGGCAAAACCCGCTGGGTTTAGAGAGGAATTCAAACCCGTAGGGTTATCTCTACACAGAGCATGCACACAAAACCCAACGGGGTGTTCGAAAAACCCTACGGGTTTGCAGCCGGGGATTTGTGCGGGGGGAAAACCCGGTGGGTTTAGAGGGGGCTCTTCAATTCACAACAATGTCCTCCCCTGCAGGGCACTTGCAGAGTAAAGAAATAACTGCTGATTTAGAAGAACAAACGTTTATTAAAGGTATACTGTACCGCTTTTTCTCCTTTGGAGAAAAAGGGGGAGAAAGAGGTCTGATCACACAAAAAACCCGTAGAGTTACCCGCCCGCATGCCCAACACACAAAACCCAACGGGTTGTTCGAAAAACCCCTACCTATAATCATACAGCAAATACCCCCAGGGCTCTATTTTAAAACTGGAGCTGTCCGCAATCTTTTCTGCTTCATTTTTGAAAACATTGAGTGGGTTGCCGGCGAGGGCAGCGTCTGTAATGGTAAAATTTTGCGACCGGTTGCTCATATTCAATAGTACCACTGCCTTGCGGCCATCTTTTTGCCGGAGATAGGCCAGTACGGCATCGTCGTGGTTGGTGGGCAGTCGGCGGTAGCTTGCATCGGTAGCCAGTGCCGGGTTGGTTTTACGCAGGGTTAATAAAATTTTGTAAAAGGGTGCCATCTCATATTTACCCGTCCATAGGATACTGTCTTTTACAAAAAACTTGAGGCGCTTTTTATTGGGTAATTCCTGCCCGCTATAAATTAAGGGAATGGCTTGTGCAAACGTATTGCCCAACACCGCAAAGGCTTTGGCGGCAGTACCATACTTTTCGTATTCGGTACCGTTCCAACTGTTTTCATCATGATTGCTGGTAAAAAAAAGTCGGGCTGCATTGGCAGGGTGACTTTGTATATTGGCATTGAGGATAGAATCGAAGTAAGGCAATTTTTTAGTGCCGGCATACAAATCTTTCATGGCATGCATCGCCTGCCAGGTATAGCTCGCATTAAAACCTGCCGTGATCAGCTCAGGTTTTTCTCCTTCGGCCAGCATAAACAAATCTGGCTTCACGGTCTTTAGAGTAGCAATACAATCTTTCCAAAAATCTGTGGGTACTTCACCCGCCATATCGCACCTAAATCCGTCAATGCCTGTTTCGGTTAACCAAAATTTCATGGCTGCTGTCATGCTATCCCGCAGTTCCCGATTGGTATAATCTAAGTTGCGGGTGTCTGACCAGTCGAAGGAATAGGCGAATCCCCCGGTAGAATCTTTTTCATAAAACTGCGGGTGGCTCTTGATCCACGGGTTGTCAGGGGCAGAGTGGTTGGCCACCCAATCGGTGATCACTTTAAAACCCATGCTATGCGCCTGCTTCACAAAAGCTATCCAATCTTCCATACTGCCATAGGCTTCGTTAAAGCCCTTGTAATTTCTTACCGCATAATAACTGCCCAACTGGGTAGAATCCATTTTTCTACCCTCAATACCTATCGGCGTAACCGGCATAAACCAAAGCACTTCTACACCCATATCTTTTAAACGCAGCAGGCTTCTGCTAAAAGCATTGATGGTGCCTTCTTTGCTGTACTGCCTGAGATTTACTTCATAAATATTACTCTGGGCCCACCATTTGGAGCCCGAGTCAACAGGCAAGGATATGGAGTCTGCGCTGGTTACCGTTGCGGTGGTTGAAGAGTTTTTGTCGCCCTGGCACGAGCTCAACATACAACCAGCTATCAAAACAATGGGAAGCAACTTAAAGTGTGTCATATTTATATTTTTAAAAAAGTCCAGTTTATAAAAAACTTCCCGGCTGCAAATTACTACCGGCTTTTCTGGTCTGAACAGCGAGCATCAAAAAGCCTCAGGCAGGTAACTTTACAATCTTGATAGAAGCGCTATTGGTATGCAAAAGTTTTTAGCTAACCAATGACTTCTCACGTGTTCAACAGTCCTGGATTGCTATAGCACCATCACTCAAAAAAAGGAAAGTTCACGATGCTTTTGCTCTATGGATGACGTTGTAAAAATTTACCGTTAGACTTCCGGTAAAGATAAACAGCTTTGCTACAATAAGCTTTTCCGGTGCTGTATCTTTTTTCTGATGGTATTAAAAAAAACCGTTCTTTCCTTTTCGCCAATCGTACTGATCATGGTAGACTTTCTTTCCAGATTTGCAAGATTTTCTAAAAGCGATTTGGTGATGCGTTCGTCTAAAGTGGCCACGTAATACAAAACGCTGTGGTTTAAAAAAACGACCTTTGTACCATTTAACTCTGCGAAATAGGTATTGTCGCCAAGAATGAGCTCGTTCACAAATAATCGAAATGTCGAAGCATTGGGAGAAGGAGTTGTCTTAAACCCGAACTTCAAGCCATATTCGGCCTGCAACTCAATATGATTTACCAATTGTTCCAGTTTATCATACAGTAAAAAGGTGATGTTCTTATCTTTAAAAAGTCCGGATTCATGATAGAAATTGATCTGCCGAATGGAAGTGGTTACACTTTCTATATTCCAGATTTCTGTCATTGGCACCGAATGATACAAATCCATGATGCGCTTGCTGGTGGGCAGGTACTGCTGCAGCCTTTCATCTTCCAGATCAAACTTTACCCCTTTGAAACTTTCGTAATGAAGAATGGATTTCATCCAAAAATAGAATTTAAACAAGGCCAGTTCCGGCACCTGGAAGTGCACAAAGGGCGGTATATCTTTTAGCAAAACGGTAAGATGCCGCTTCTCAAAAGAGTTAAACATTTTAAAGTTTTGATACACATTTTCCAACCAGGCATCAAAGCTGTTTTCCGTGTTATCGTTCAACAGGCCTTTAAAAAGGAAAGAATCCGTTTGCAGATTTAAAAACTGATCCATGGAAATTTTATAGTGCGCACAAAGCTTTTGCACTTCCTCCAGGCTGATAGATTTTTCTCCTCTTATCCTCCTGTACACACTGTCGTTGCTGATACCCAGCTGATTTGCAATGTCATCTACAAATGACAGGTGTGAGGGCATGCTCTCTTTAATCTTTTGAAAAAAAAGTTGTTGAATATCCGCTGGTTCCATGGCAGTTTGTTTAGTAATAATTGCAATCCGGGTAAAACACTTTAGTAAGAAGTGAATGTTAAGTTAGTCATATTAGTATTTTTTGCAAAATAAAAAGAAGCGGATATGGTTTTTTCCATGCATCAGCAATAGTTACTAAATACTGCTTCCATCATGATTCCAGCAATTTGGAATCGCTTCCAGGCCATGATAGTTTTGACTCATCAAACAACAACAGGGCGTTTCTTAAGCTTTTTAAAATAACCATCATGATCACGATACTACTGTATATGCTAATAAAAAAATACGGCAAAGGAGCAGCGGCAAAAGCTGTTGGTAAAATCCGCCAGCTAGCCACGAGATACTTCCCTCTTGGTTTCACTGGTCTTACAGCCATGCTGCTGTCGCTCATTCCCCTTTCTACAAGATCTCAAAACGTAGAACTAAAATACAAAGTTTCCCAGGGGGGCGATGAAATTGGTTGGTTAAGCATTGCAAAACACCTGGAGGGAAACAAGCTGACCATTTCCCTGACTTCTGAGATTAAAACACGGATTATTTTTTTGATCGCCGTACACACTAAAGAATCATCCAGTTTCGAAAATGGCCAACTATTATACTCCTCCGTATTTAGAAAGACAAATGGGAATACTAAAGTTAACAAGCAAACAGCGCTCAATGGCGAGGCTTATGAAGTGGTGAAAAATGGAGAAAGATCAAAATTGCCTTTCTCTTATATCGGTAAAAATCTGTTGAGCCTTTACTTACAGGAACCTCTTGGTATCAGGGAAGTGTATTCAGACAACCACGAGTGTTTTCTCCAAATCGCAAAAACCGATGAGGGTGCCTACAGGGTAAAATTTCCGGATGGCAACAGCAATTACTATTATTATAAAGATGGCGTGTGCACCAAAATAAGAATAGAACATAAATTTTATTCTGCCAACATTATTCTCTTATCAAAAAACTAAATATCATGTTTATTACAAATTTATTATGGAACTATGTACTATGCTTCTGTATGTATTTTGCAATGTTATGGATCGTTCAATTAAACAAGAGCAATCAATTGGTCGACGAAAAAGGTTCCTTCCCACGAAACTCAGGTAATTTACTGGGGCTTCAAATTGCCGGAATCTTATGGCTGGGTGTCGTTCCACTTATTTGGGCAACCCCACTAATAGACCTAATAATAGGAAAAGAAAACAGTGGCCCTGTATTCAATTTTTCGGTATCTGCCTTTACAATAATACTGATATATATAGGAAAGCTTCATGGTAAGCGGCAGTTAATAGCTTCTAATCTGAATACTGCTCTACCAAAATCATATTATATCCGTTACCTTATTTTAAGGATGCTATTTCTGGTATCCTATGAAATATTTTTCAGGGGGCTATTACTTTTCGTTAATGCAGAAAAAATGGGAATAACAATTGCGATTTTCACAGATATGATGCTAAATACAGTCCTACATTTTTTCAGCAGTAAAAAAATGATGTGGGCATACATCCCCTTTTTTATTCTTTGCTGCATACTCAATTACCAGGCCCAGGCTGTTTGGCCCTCCATTGCTTTACACCTGGCCATTTCCCTGTCGTTTGAACTCACTATTGTAAAAAGATTATTTAATCCAATAAAGGTTTCATCATGAAAGTATTTGTTACAGGGGCCACAGGTTATGTGGGCCATTCGCTTGCACTTGCACTTGCAAAACAGGGTAAATTGGTAAATATACTGGTGAGGAACCTGTATTCTGACAATATTCCTGTCCATGAAAACATCCAGGTGTTTAAGGGGGATATCACTGACCGTATTTCCATCAGGAAGGCGATGGAAGGCTGCACTCACATTTATCATACGGCTGCACTCGTAAAACTATGGGCAAAGGATACTAGTGAATTTTATAAAATAAATGTAGAAGGCACCTCCAACGTATTGGCAGAAGCTTTGGAAGCCAACATACAAAAGCTGGTTTTCACCAGCACCTGCGGAGTGATTGGTGCTTCACTAAAAATACCACTAACCGAGAATGATCCACGCATTGATGCAATTGACAATGATTATGACCTGACAAAATTGATGGCAGAAAACCTGGTAAAGCAATACGCACAAAAAGGATTAGTTACCGTTATAGTATCACTCTCAAAGGTTTTTGGCCCGGGCATAGAAACTCATCCGGTTAGTGTAAACAAAATGATTAAAAGTTTTATTGATGGTAAAATCACTTTTATTCCAAGTCCCGGCAGTTACATTTCAAACTTTTGCTTTATAGAAGATGTGGTGAAGGGGCATCAACTTGCAATGGAAAAAGGCCTTGCAGGAGAAAAGTATATTCTGGGTGGTGAAAATATTTCCTACACCGAGTTTTTTGAAACACTCAGGGGTATTTCAAAATCCAAATCCAGCGTAATCCCTGCGCCAAAGTTTTTAGCGAAAACAATTGCAGCGATGCAATGGTTGAAACATAAAATCACCAATGAAGACCTTTTTTTTACAGCTAAGGGATTAGATCATATTTACTGCAATAAGGCTTTCAGCAGTAGCAAAGCCATACAACAATTAGGATACGAACCTACTACCTTACAAAATGCATTAGAAAAAACAATTCAATTTTTAAACCAGCAAAATCATGCACAGTAAATATTAGGCTGACCTAAAAAGAGCTTCTGAGGGCTTTGGAAAAGCGCTTCGGTTGTGTGTGTGTATACCAATACAAGACTTTCTCTACGCTCAAAATCAGCCAGCTTGCTGAAACACCAATTAGGTATGAATACCTTAGAAGTTGGAACAATTGCTTTAGATGTTTTATTAAAAAAGAAACAAGTTTTTATCCCCGGCGATATCAATAAAAATTTTACCGGTGCTTAACTATCTCGTCCCGGAATATTTAAGAAAAAAAATTACCGACAAACAAAGGAGAACCCTTCCTCCAAATATCCAAAAAAACTATGCTCCCTTTACCTAAATTAAAATTTCCAGCTACGATTTCTTATTATTAATTAAATCTTAAATAACACAGTCATGAAAAAAGATTTTAAAACAAGTAACCAAAATTTATTGCTCAACGAAGTCTCAAGGTCTTTGCTTCAGTTCATGCTTTTGCTACTGCCGCTCATAATTATTGCATTGACTGTAAAAAGTACTCACCCCTACACTTCATATGCTTTGATGCTTTTCTCGGGCTGGTTGACCTGGACATTTATAGAGTATTTTAATCATCGCTTCAGAATGCATAGCGATGGTGATCATTCCAAAATAATAGGATATGCATCACACATGTCGCATCATCACCATCCTACAGACATTGAAATTACCGGCATACAAAGGTTTTTGTTATTGGCAGGGAACATAGCACTGCTTGTTCTTTGTTTTCTCTATAAAAATTGGGTAATCCTCTTCACCGGCATGTACACGGGCTTTGTAATATATACTATGATGCATTGGTTCCTGCACCAAAAGTTTTCTGCGAAAATATTTCCGGGAGTCCATGAATTTCATATTCATCACCACTGCAAACACCCGGACAAATGTTTTGGTGTAACCGTAACATGGTGGGATCATTTGTTTGACACTATCCCACATCAGCAAAAAGAGGTTACCGAAAGGATTAAAGATTTCTATTACAAAAAATAAATAGTGTGTAGAAAATAGTTTTGGGCCGGGACTAAGCACTTTTATGACAGACGCTGCTTCATGGCCTCATACAAAATGATGCCGGTGGCTACCGATACATTCAGTGATTCAAATTCGCCGGGCATGGGTATTTGAAATTGCTCGTCGCATATTTTCATCAGAGTAGGATAAATACCATGTTCTTCGCCACCAATTACGATAGCACAAGGCTCGGCAAAATTACATTCATAACTTTTTTTAGATGCCGTCATTTCGCTGGCAAAAACTTTGATACCATTCATGTGAAGATCATCTACCGCTTTCATTAAACTGTTTACACGGCACACCGCAATTTTTTCCAAAGCACCGGCCGATGTAAGAATGGCATCTTCGTTTAATGCGCCTATCCCTTTTTCAGGAATGATAATAGCCTGCACCCCTAGTGCATGTGCGCTCCTGGCGATGGCACCAATGTTCCGGATATCTGTAACGCCATCTAAAATAAGAAACAGCGGAACCTCCCCGTTTTCTACCACAAAGGAAATTACCTGTTGCAGATCCTGGAACTGTATTTTGGAAATGAGTGCTACGCAACCCTCATGATTGCTCACATTGAGGTTGTTCAATTTTTCTACCGGCACTTTATTAATGGGCACCAGGTTTTGCGCAGCCAGTTCTTTGATCTCGTCTATCACTTCGCCATGCACAGTGGCTTGCATATAAATACGGTCTAACTGTTGGCCTTCCTTAAGTGCTTTGATGATGGCTTCTCTGCCCACTACGAGCGTATTTTTCTTGGGGCGATGATGTTGTTGTCTGAAATTTTTCACAGTATAAAATTAAGCTTTTAAATGGGCACAATAAAGAAAGCCCCTCTTGTGTGAGGGGCTTTCTTTATTAAAAATTGTTTCAATTATTTTAATCCAAAAACTTTTTTCACCTCTTTAACTGCATCCAGTTTTTCCCAGGTAAATAATTCCACTTTCTTTTTGATAGATTTTCCATCGGGAGAAGTAAAGGTCTTTTCTACTATTTCGTTTTTGCGACCCATGTGCCCGTAAGCTGCAGTTTCGCTATAAATAGGATTGCGCAATTTCAAACGTTGCTCAATAAAGTAAGGACGCATATCGAAGCAAGACATTTTCATGATCTTGTCTGCAATCTGACCATCTGTAAGTTTAACCTTGGCAGTGCCGTAAGTAACCACGTTGATACTGGTAGGCTTGGCCACACCAATAGCGTAAGAAACCTGCACCAATACTTCGCTGCACAAACCTGCCGCAACAAGGTTTTTAGCAATATGCCTGGTAGCATAGGCAGCACTGCGATCTACTTTACTAGGATCTTTACCACTAAAAGCGCCACCACCATGAGCACCTTTTCCGCCATAAGTATCTACAATAATCTTACGACCGGTAAGGCCAGTATCGCCATGCGGGCCACCAATTACAAATTTGCCGGTTGGGTTGATATGATACTGAATCTTGTTATTAAAAAGATGGTCGTACTTAGCATATTTTGCTTTTACCCTTGGTATCACAATATTGATGATGTCTTTCTTTATTTTAGCCAACATCACTTCGTCTTTTCCAAAATCATCGTGCTGTGTAGACACTACAATGGCATCAATACGGGTGGGTTGGTTGTTGTCGTCGTACTCCAAGGTTACCTGGCTTTTTGCATCAGGACGCAAATATTTTATTTGCTTGTTCTCCCTGCGTACTGCCGCCAACTCAATTAAGATGTCATGGCTAAGGGCAAGCGCAAGTGGCATGTGGTTATCTGTTTCATTGGTTGCGTAACCAAACATCATACCCTGGTCGCCGGCGCCTTGTTCTTCTTTTTTCTTTCGATCCACGCCCTGGTTAATGTCGCCACTCTGCTCATGGATGGCAGATAAAATACCGCAAGAGTTTGCCTCAAACATGTACTCACTTTTGGTGTAACCTATTTTGCGGATCACACCGCGGGCTATTTCCTGCACATCTAAATAGGCTTTACTTTTTACTTCACCGGCCAATACAACCTGACCGGTTGTAACCAATGTTTCGCAAGCCACTTTACTACTGGGGTCAAAAGCTAAAAAATTATCAATCAGCGCATCACTGATTTGGTCGGCTACTTTATCC
The DNA here is from genome assembly GCA_046597635.1 of Ferruginibacter sp. GTDB lineage: Bacteria > Bacteroidota > Bacteroidia > Chitinophagales > Chitinophagaceae > Ferruginibacter. The sequence goes on from JBKJKD010000330.1 coordinate 8,799, forward strand.
GGGTGTCCTTCACTAACAGATTCTGAAGTAAATAAATAAGGCATAGTTGTTCTTTTTTTTTGAATCGTGCAAATATAAGGGGGTATGAGCAATAAGCAAAAGTCCCTATGAAATAATCATAAGGACTTTTATTCACTTTATAATTTAGACCAGATCACGGTCATTCTCATTTTTACTTTCTTCTCCGGATCAGGATAATTGCCACTCTTCACTTTTATCCGGCCTAAGGCCAACGGATTATCCAGGGGAATAATGGCAGCTGGGCTGGCGCTGGTACCATGCTGTGGATAAACAGTGCTAAAACCGGGAAACAACCGCAGCTCGTAGTTGGGTGTACCCTTGGTAACCAGTTGTTGTACATAACGGGTTACGTTTAAATCGTAATACCAAACCTTTTCACCGATTGCATTTGTTTTTTTGCGGGCAACGCCTCCAAAATAACTATAATCTATCTGGCCTGAAGGGGGGAAATAAGGAAAGCCAGATTTGAAATCAGGATCGTACCTCGTATTAGGACTCAGATCAAAATAAAGTGGTTTCCATTTGGGGGCTCCGGTATCTTTTATGTCCAGGTATAAGTAAGTTGGTCTTGAAAAAATACTGTCAGTAATCGTGCCCTCCGAAAACTGCTCGATGCTTATTTGAGCACGGTGCACAATCCTGTTACTCATGCCGGTAAGCCCGGGAATTTTTAAGTTAGCAAAGGTTCCGGGGCCGGTTTGTAAATAAAGCTCTCCGGGGGCCGGGTTCAATACATTGGCCGGGTAGCTTCGGCTCACAAAATTGGATGTGGCAGAAGGAGTGATGTAGGCAATGTTACTGCTGGACGCAAGTACTCCAAAAGAACTGAAGCTGGTATCTAGTTTTCCTGTACCAGTATTTTTCTTACGAATATAAATTTCCAGGCGGGTTTTTGCATCCAACAGATTCACATACATCAAGGCATTGCCTGCCGTAGAAGAAATGGCAAAACCATTGTGAAATTTTCTGAAAAGCGAATCGCTCCTCAGTGCATTGTTGAGTGAAGAAGTCGATGTGTCTTTATTAGCAAAAAAGTAGTCACGGTAGGCATCGGATAATTTGATGCGCACCTGATTGGTAGAGCTGTCTTTACCCTGGTTAAACTTTACAATGTTCTTAAGCGTCCTGAGATCGACCGAGGCAGAGCCAATAACGCTGCCCTGCGTGGGCGCATAACCAATGGTTTGCGATTTCTTATAAACAGAATCTGCAAAGTTTCTGTCGTCTATGGAATGTACTTTTATTTGTTGCGGCACAGAAGTGTCACCCCAGGCTCCCAAATAAGACAAGCTTAAAACAATAGAATCAATGGCAACAAGCGTATCCCCTGCACTGCCTAAAAAATAAGGATAAAAAGTAGGCTTGGGTTGAAAGAAAATGCGTGCATCAGTACTTCCGAAAAGAGGATCGTTACTAATAAGTCCCAGGGCATGATTTTCTCCCCTGCTTATCTTAAAAGTATCATTAAAAATTCCTTGTGTAGTTACAATATCAAGCGTATCGGCAAAGGTGTTTACATTATCAACAGCTGGTATCAAGTCGCTCCCAAGCGTGGTAGTATCCAGTTTGGTACAGCCCCAATTTACGATTACGATACAAACATAGCTCAGCAGGGTAATGGGTAAAAATCGTTTAAACACTATAAAAATTTTATGGAAATACGTTGATAATTATCTACTTGGCAAGGTCGGAGTATAATTGTAAATAGTCTGTTAAATCACTTTCGGGATTGAACTTCAATATTTTCTTACCCTTGATTTTTGAAAACTCCTCTACCAGCTTTTTATCTACATCAGCAGAACCAAAAGTTACAGCATCTGCGTAAGTAGCTCCCCCGCGGAACATGGCAATATTATTAGTATCGCTATATACCTCCTGGTCTTTTTTGGTAACATGATCGTTGATGGCAATCAGTTTCAAAAAGTCGTCACCCAACTTGTCTTTAAAGGTATTTTCACCAATGGTATACACAATTTTACTATGGCTGAAAACGGGCTCTTTTTTGTAAGCTGTTTTTATATACATCGGAATGAGACCGGTCATCCAGCCACTGCAATGGATGATGTCTGGCGGCCAGCCAAATTTCTTAACGGTTTCCAGGGCACCTTTGCAAAACAATACGGTCCTTAGGCCATTGTCTTCAAACCACTGCTCTTTGTCGTCTGCGAAAATGGACTTGCGTTTAAAAAAATCTTCGTTATCTAAAAAATAAACCTGCAGCCTGGCATTAGGCAAAGAAGCAACCTTGATGATCAGGGGATAGTCATCGTTATCGATCGTAACGTTGATACCGGAAAGCCTCACTACCTCATGTAACCGATGCCTGCGCTCGTTGATCACACCAAATTTTGGCATAATACACCTTACTTCCATATTGCTGTCGTTGGAAAGCACTGCCAGTTTGTTTACAATTTCCGCAAACTCTGTAAGTTCCAGGTAGGGCGACATTTCATTTGCAATAAATAAAATTCTTTTCTTTGTTGACATATTGACTATGTTAGTGCTAATTCCCTCTATAATTTGAAAATGGAGTGCAAAAGTACAGAAATTAAAGTAAACGACGTTAACACAAGCATTTACAGCCACCAATCCCCGTTCATGATTTTAGTAAAAAAGAAAGCAGACCTTCAAAATTTGCTCACATCTTACCGCTCAGTAGGGCAAACCATCGGCTTTGTGCCCACCATGGGAGCCTTACACGAAGGGCACCTGGCCCTCATCAACAAATCCCGGGAGCAGAACGATCGCATCGTATGCAGCATATTTATAAACCCCACCCAGTTTAACAACCCTACCGACTTCGAAAAATACCCGGTTACTATCGAGAAAGACATCAACCTCCTGGAAGCTACGGGTTGTGATGTGCTCTTTTTACCTTCGGTTTTTGAAATGTACCCTCCCGGTGAGGCCGTGGTAACTTACGATCTTGGCACTTTAGAAAACATCCTCGAAGGCAAATACCGGCCCGGGCATTTCCAGGGCGTTTGCCGCATTGTAGACAAACTTCTGGATGCCACAAAACCGGATAACCTCTACCTGGGGCAAAAAGACTACCAGCAATGCATGGTAATTGGCAAAATGATAAATTTAAGAAAGCACCAGATCGGGTTACAAATTTGCGATACTTTGCGAGAGCCGGGCGGACTTGCCATGAGCAGTAGGAATTTGAGATTGAGCGAGGCTGATAAAATAAAGGCAGCAAGTATAAATGAAACCCTGAGAAACCTTCAACATCAACTAAAAGTTGGAGACACACAAGATCTGATAGAGGATGCACACCGTAATCTAACAAACCATAGTTTTGAAGTAGACTATGTGGCAATTGCTTCTGCAAAAGATCTTTCACCAATAAAAACATGGGATGGCCGGGAAAAAGCTGTTGCGCTTATAGCTGCTACCATTAACGAAGTGAGATTGATAGATAATATTTTTTTGAATTGAAATATTGATAGTGAACATTATTTTAGCTCCCTGTATTAAATTGTGTACACTATGCGTAAGAAAATATTCTCCATTGTCCAATATGCCATTTTTCTAGGGGCAGGAATTTTCCTTGTATGGTGGCAGCTAAAATCGATGACTGTGGCAGAGAAGAATGAATTTTATGCGGCCTTCTCCAACACCAATTATTGGCTGATGATCCCCGTAATATTAATGAGTTTACTAAGCCACCTCAGCCGCTCCATGCGCTGGCAATTAATGATGGAGCCGCTGGGTTACAAACCCGCACTAAAGAATGTATTTGCGGTAACCATGGTAGGCTACCTTGCCAACTCCGCTATACCCCGGTTAGGCGAAGTGCTCAAATGCAGCTTGCTTGCCCGCTACGAAAAACTTAAAATAGATAAGTTATTTGGAATCGTTTTGGTGGAAAGGACTTTTGACCTTATTTGCTACCTCATTTTTATTGGCATTACGGTACTGATACAAATAAACCTGATCGGCGATTATGTAGGAGGCAAATTCAGCGTGCTTTCAAAGTCTACCGGGCTGCCACTGTGGTTAAAGGCAGTATTTTTTTTAGCACTGCTGGCCAGTTGCTTTTTACTGTTGCGGTACCTCACCCGCCAATACCCGGAGAACAAAATTTTAGTAAAACTTAATTCCTTTGTAAAAGGGGTAGCTGATGGATTTAAAACCATCCTGAGTTTGAGAAAACGTTGGCAGTTTTTGGCGCATACTCTATTTATCTGGGCCATGTATTTGTTGCAGGTCTACATAGGCTTTTTCGCTATGGAGGGAACAGCTAACCTCAGCATCCAGGCCGCTTTTGCAGTATTATCGCTGGCTACGCTTGCCATGATAGTTACGCCCGGAGGTATTGGGTCTTTCCCTATTTTCGTGATGGAAACACTGCTTATTTATTCCATTGCCTCACCGCTTGGCAAAGCTTTTGGCTGGCTTATTTGGGGTGCAAACACCTCCATTGTAATCATTGCGGGTATCATAGCACTATTGTTATTGCCGTATTTTAACCGACCGAAGGAAGAGCGTGTTGCCCTTTCGAACAGCATTTAAACTATAACGGAATCGACCTCAAAATTTAATATTGCCGGTTCAATGCTTCCAATAAATTTGTGAACCAAATTCATATTTGAAAATAATTGCTTTGCAGAAACGAAAAATAATTCCACGGGATATAAGCTGGTTGTCTTTTAACACCCGGGTATTGCAGGAAGCTGCCGATGAAACAGTACCCCTGCGGGAACGCATTAGATTTTTAGGCATCTTCTCCAACAACCTGGATGAATTTTTCCGGGTGCGGGTGGCCACGCTCAACCGCATGAAGGAAGTAGGCAGCAAGGCAGGCATGCACCTGGAACTACAACCACAGGCGATATTAGATGAAATTGAAGAAAAAGTTCAACTGCAGCAAATAGAGTTTGAACGTATATGGAAAGAAATTCAACGGGAACTCACCAGGCAAAAAGTATTTCTGCTGAATGAAAAGAAATTATCCATCACCCAGCAAAAATTTGTGCTGGACTTTTTTAACGAGGAGGTGCGGAGCTACATCGTTCCATTAATGATTGAAGACATTCAGAGCTTCCCCGTTTTGAATGACAAATCAATTTACCTGGCATGCAAGTTATCCCGCAAAGACAGGAGTGTGCCGCAACGATTTGCCCTGGTATCCGTGCCTACCCGGCATATCAGCCGTTTTTTAATTTTGCCCGCCCGCAGCGACGAACAGAATATTATTTTGCTGGAAGATGTGATCAGGTTCTGCCTGCCCAACATTTTTTCCTTTTTTAATTACGACCAGTTCAGCGGCCATCTTATAAAAGTAACCCGGGATGCAGAAATTGATATTGACAATGATGTGTCTACTTCCATCATTCAAAAAATAGAAAAGGGTTTAAGGATCCGTAAGCAGGGCAAACCGGTACGCTTTATATTTGACAAAGACATTGATATTGCCCTACTCACCTATCTCGTAAAACGCATGGGTCTTTCTCTTAAGGAAAACCTGGTGCCGGGCGGGCGCATACACAATTTTAAAGATTTCATGGACTTTCCGGATGCGGTGTTACTCGGTAAAAGCCAACGTAAAAAACCTTTCACACATGCACTCTTAAAAAATGCCGGCAGCGTAACGCAGGTGGTTTTTGAAAAAGATGTGTTGCTACATTTCCCTTACCATTCCTTTGACAGCGTGATAGATCTTGTAAGAGAAGCTGCCATTGACCCCAATGTAGTGAGTATTAAAATAACCTGTTACCGGCTTGCATCCCGCAGCAAAGTAATCAACGCTTTAACCAATGCCGTACGCAACGGCAAGCAAGTGACGGTTGTACTTGAGCTAAGGGCCCGCTTTGACGAAGAAGCCAACCTGATGTGGAAAGATGAGTTGGAAGAGGCAGGGGTGAAAGTCCTCATAGGGCTGCCAAATCAAAAAGTGCATGCCAAATTATGCCTTATCAAAAGACGGGTAGACAATGTAACCACTCACTATGGTTTTGTGAGCACCGGTAACCTGAATGAAAAAACGGCAAGGGCTTATGGCGATCATTGCCTGCTTACTTCAGATCGTAAAATTATGGCCGACCTGAACCGCATTTTTGGCTACCTGGAAAATCCTAAAACGAGGACAGGATTGTTGAACTCCTGCAAAACCCTAATGGTTTGCCCTACAGGTATGCGGCGGCAACTGTTGCAACTCATTAACCGGGAAATAAAAAATGCCAACCATAAGAAAGCGGCTTCCATTATCTTAAAAGTAAATTCCCTCAGCGACGAGCAACTGATCTTAAAATTGGAAGAGGCTGCAAAGGCTGGAGTGGAAGTGAAACTGATCATCAGGGGAATTTGCTGCATGTTTACAGAGAACAAAAAATTTAAGAAAGCCGTGCATGCCATCAGTATTGTAGATGAATTCCTGGAACATGCCAGGGTGATGATTTTTCACAACAGCGGGGAAGAAAAGGTTTTTATATCCTCGGCAGATTGGATGGTGCGAAACATTGATCACCGGGTAGAGGCAGCCTGCCCTATCCTGGAAAAAAATATGAAGAATGAAATCATAGATATCATCAACATACAATTGCGGGACAATGTAAAGGCAAGGGCATTGAACAACGAGTTGAACAACCAATATGTAAATCCAAGAAACAAATCGAAAGTGAGATCGCAGGTAGAAACCTACAATTACGTGTACAACAAGAAATATTCATAGGGTACAACGCCCCTTCATTCTTTATTTTCTACACTAAGTGCTTTATTGTAATTTAGCCAGCAGGATTTTTAACCGGAATTAAACACAGGAAGCCATT
>JBKJKD010000106.1:0-33019 GCA_046597635.1 Ferruginibacter sp.
CGTTTCTATCTGTGCTTCCTTTGCCTGCGCTTCGGCTTTTTGTAAATCAAGGAAACGGATATAGGCCTGATTGAATACAATGGAAAAACGGCTGATGATTTCCTGCTGTTCTTCCGGCAAGGGTTCAAAACTGCCGGTTACGAGTGAACCAAACTGATCAGACGAACCGGTGAGATTAATTTTATTTACACCGGCCATAAATTTTTTGATGAACTCTGGCAATCTTTCCAGTTCTGTTTTATCGAAACCAAAGCGGTCCCAGTCTCTTTTTTCTTTTCCTTCTAACAGGTATTGCCATTTTTTTCTGCGCTTCTTCCAGCAATCGAGATACCACAAATGAGAGGCATGTTGATTCATTTGAACAAAAAAACCATTCTCTGCCAACAAGCCTTCTTGCCCGGCCATCCACCAGGTGATGCCTTTATTTTCGGGGTTTACGATCATAATAAAACACCGGTCGAGTTGGGCATCCAGTTTTGTTAATTCAGCATACAGCTTGTAGATGATTTCGCCTAACGCCGATGAATTCATCATGGCCAAAGAAGCAGCTCTTACTTTTTCCAGTGCTGCTTCTATCTTTGCTTCTTTTGCCTGTGCTTCTGCTTTTTGAATATCTAAAAATCTTTTGTATGCCAGTTCAAAGACATTTCGGAATCGTTTGAACAAATTGATTTCTTCATCAGACAATGGTATATATGTGGAAATGCCCAAGGCTACTGGACCAAGAGAATACCAATAATAATTTAACGATGCCGCTATGGCAAGATGTGTATCATCAAACTGGTTGGTTGTTTGTTGAAATGCATACCAATCTCTCAATGCTTCGCCCTCCAGACTTTTGATAAAAAGTTCCTCAGGGTTATTTAGCATTCTATCAGCAAATTCAGCAGAAACAGCATGAGTTAGATATACCACTTCTGTCATCAATGATTTATCGTGGAGGCGATAAAACTCATAGTTGAAATACGTTCCTTTGTCAACATAAAAAATAGCAGTCTGCACATTGCGTATTTCTTTTACGTTGAGCAACGTAAGTTGCTCAGAAATGATTCGGCAAACATCTACCATATCTGGCAGTTCCTTCATAACCAATGCAGCCGAACGAACTTTTTCCAATGCTTTTTCAATTTCCAGCTCCCGGTTCTGTTCCTCTACAGCTTTTCTTTTTTGCTCCAATTCTTCAATGGTTTCTTGTAAAAGAATAGCAGTGGTACGTTTTACTTTTTCGGTGCGATCAAGTTTGAATTCCGTAACAGTGATTTTTTTATCAGTCTCTTTAAGATTGGCAATAATAGACGTCTTTTCATCTTCTGAGAGATGAATATTTTTGCGGATAAAATCAAATACGGTTTGTAGGTTTTGCTCCATCTTAGTTTGAATTTTATCTTTCTTTTAATGCCACCCAGCTTACTGTTGTACCGTGAAATTCGCATTGTCCTTCATCCAGTTTTCCAAATTCGCCCAATGAGAAAAAGCCAATCATTGGTTTATTCCATGTGGCGGCTAATCCTTCTATTTCTGAGGAAATCATAGGCCCAAATGTTCCCAGCCTGCCTATGCAGGAAAAAACAATCAATGCATCCACATCTGGTAACTGTTTTTCCTTTATGATTCTCGTACTTTCTATAACCGTATCGATCACATCAAAATCTGGCGGCAGTGAGAAGCGAAAGATTTCTCCTTCTTTCACTTTTCCTCCTGCCATGATAGATTTGTCGATAGTATTCCAAAGTAACAATGGCTTCATTATAACACTTCCAGTTGCTCTTTGAAACTGTAAAGGATAACCCAAGTCGGAAGGAATCAATCCTTCTGCTTTTGTATCGAAAATAGCATTCCCCAGAAATCTTTGGATTACATTCATGGCAGGTTCATCGTCGATGGTATATATCCACGAACCCTCACTTTTTGTTATTTTTTTCTCCGTTCCTACGGGCTTCCATCCAGAAACTGCAAGTCCATTTATGGCAATTCTATCTTGATCAATTACGAGGGCAATTATGCCTGCTTCGCTGGAAAGATTATTGGTAAATACAATGCCTGAAAAATCAGCCGGATTGCCAGCTACACCACCCATGATGGTAACTTGTTGGCCTGCGGAATCCATAAGGCCACTGACCAAATCATCTCCCGACATTTTGAAATCAGCAGATGAGATGATGAAGCCGGGATTTTTAAATGAATGAATGCCTGCTTCACCAACCTGCCGTGCCGCCTCGTATGCAGAACTGGCTTCATAAGGTTTTAACACAATGCTGAAATATTCAGTAGACATATCTAATAGTAAAACAACGATGTCATCTGTTTCCATGCCCTGTTCCGTAAACTTTTCTGATGTACTCACTCCGAAAATTGCAATGTCTTGTTCATCCAACAGGTTGCATATTGGTTCTGAATTTTCAATAGTAGTTAGTAAAACAATTGCCAGCGTTGGCTTGTAACCATCTGTCATACGCTGCTCTAATGCTGTTTGAATATTTTTAACTGATTTCCCTGTGATTGATTTTGCTTTCATCTTTTAACTTTGATTAAATGAAATTTTCAACAACACCTACCATTACGGTTACTCCACCTGTAGCAAAATTCCGTAGATCCGCTACCATTGCCTGCCCCTCGGCCGAGCCCATGGCTTTCTGCATTTGGGAAGGTCCATCAAAATAGAGTTCTGCCATTCGATAGTAAGTTGCTTTGCTTCCATCCGGATTGGGCTGCATTTTGGTAGTTTCTGCTTTAACGATGCCCGAGGTTTTAGCTACGATAGGCATATGGGTCTCGCTGTAATATTTTTCAAAGGCCGCAGGTTTTTCCGGATGGCCATATAAAACGGTTGCTTTGATCATGCTAGTTGGCTTTGGGTTATAAATATGTTGAAGTGCGATTCTTGTTTAATCCAACAATGCCAACCGGAAGGGGAGGACGGAAGACTCCTCCGTTGCTTCATTCAGTTGTGTTCAAGTTTTGACACCAGACCCGCAGCTTAACCATCATGCATGCAGGCATAACCAAAGCGCTCTTGCTTTCTGCTAAAGAAGCTTTTGCAGTTGCGCTGCATACACTTCTTTTTGTGGCTCAAATTTATCCTTACAGTAAGCTGTAAAATATTGGTGAGACTTTAAAAACGAAACTTGTGTTATGGTCCATTCTTGTTCAGTGAGTTCGGGATTAATGGCTTGCAGTTCCAGGAAGAGTTGGTGAGCCAATGCAGAAGCATCATCGGTTCCAAGGTATGCCAGGTCGGCATCTGCTAAAATTTCTTCCAGTTTGTTGTGAGGGTCTTGCGGAACCATAGTGGCCATGATCATTCCACAAATTTGATTGATGTCATTTTCATTAAACCCAAAATCGGGCAAGTATTGTTTTGCCAGTAAACAACTTTCATATTCGTGCCCTTTGTAAGCATTGATATAGCCCACATCGTGCCATAGTGCCGCAGCCTTTAAGAGATGCATTTCTTCGTCAGTAATCTCTTCCTTTTTCCCGATTTTTATAGTTTTGGCCAGCACATATAAGGTATGCTGGTAATCGTGAAAAAAGTAGGTGGCGGGTAAACTCTGCCGTAGCATGTTTACTACAAAATCCGTCATTTGGTTACTTTGCATGTGCCTTTGCTTTTAAGATTCCACCACTGGCTTCCTTAATACTCTGTACATAAATAAATGCCTTAGGATCAATTTCCAAAATAGCATCCTGTATTTGTTTTATTTCAAGCCTGGTAATAATAGTAACAATGATGTCCGACTCGGTTCTCACCTCAAAAGAACCCGGTAGGTAACCCCTTTCCCCTTTGTAAACGGTGATGCCCTTTCCCAACTCGTTCACCAATAGATTTTTCACTTCTTCCTGCTGGGCACAAATGATGTTCATAGCCGTGAACTCCTCAATACCATCCACCACATAATCGGTAGCCCTTGTGGCTGTAAAATAAGTGATGATGGAGTACATGGCAGTTTCGATGCCGAACTGCAAAGCCGCTACTGCAAAAATGATGGTATTGATCAGCATGATGATCTCGCTGTTGGAGAAGCCTGTTTTCCTTCCTGTAAACACAGCAATCACCTCCGCACCATCTATTACTCCGCCACCCCTTATTACAAGCCCGACACCGGTACCAATCAGTATTCCTCCAAAAGCAGCAATTAACAATTTGTCTTTAGTGATAGGATTAATTTCAACAAACAGCAACCCAATAGCCAATATCAGTACGGCGATGGTGGTTTGTACCGCAAAGGTTTTACCTATTCTTCTATACCCAAGATATACGAAGAATACGTTTAAAGCAATAACCAGGAAGCTTATGTTGATATGAAAGATTTCGTGTAACAAAATGGAAATGCCGGTGATGCCACCATCCATAAAACGATTGGGAATCATAAAGCCTTTCATGGATAATACAGCCAGTGAAGTGCCCACAAATATGAGGAGCAGATTTTTGAAGTTCAACACTACTTTCCAATCTACCTTGTCAGTTTTCAGTGATCTTTTCATTATTGTTTATGTTTTTAACTTCGCCAACTTAAAGTAGATCTATTTCATGAATTTTCCGCTTTCTGTAATTGGTTTTTGCTACAGATTGTCAAGATGCTAATCAGACTTCGAAGTTAATTCACCGTATTTCCCTTCATCTTTAATCGGCAATTCAACTTTCTATTTCAATACTCTTTGCAAATCCAGATCATGAAAGTCAAAACTGAAATCAGTGTAGGGTGAAATGGCTTTCATTTTTATGCTTTGCGCTTTGCCTTCCTCATCCAATGTAAAAGAGGCAAAAGCATCTGCCGGCATATCCTGGTATACCCATTTAACAGCAAACGTATTGGCCTTGTAAAACTGCATCGGTCCATTTAACCTGGGAGAGCGGTAACACTTCATCCACAACTGGTCTCCTTTCATAAACACTTCTATCTTACCAAACCATTTATCTTCATAAATACCCATAAAATTCTGTTTGTCAATCTTTGTATTTTTTGCAGTAGCTACTGTTTGCCAAACCCTCGTGGTTAGAGAATCAGCATTTTTTTCCATGGATGCTATCCTGCTGGCAAACATGTTTGTCCAGTCCATTTTTGGTAAACCAAAGTAGCTGTCAACAATGGCGTTGTTTACGGCTGTAAACAAAGCACCACCGCCATTTTCAGTATTGGTGAGAATTACAATACCAAGGTTCAAATCTGGAATTAAATATACCTGGGATAACATGCCAGGCAGTCCACCGGTATGAGATACATTCAGGTTCCCTTTCAAATCCCGAAGATCCCAGCCCAGGCCATATCCAGCAAAATGAGTATTGTACCTCGCCGAAGGATTAGTTGGCAAAACTGTATGTATTTGCCACATTTCTCTTTGCCTCGCTTCTGCAAATAACTTCTTTTCTAATTTATCTCCATATTTTCCCTTGTTCAATTGGGTCAGCATCCACTTACTCATATCATCCACATTAGATAGAATACCACCCGCAGCGCCATTGATTGCTTCTTCAAACAAGGGAAAGGTCTTCATTTTGCCATCGGGGGTAAGGGTAGAATGTGGCATGGCTACATTGCTGAAGTCTTTTATTTCTTTAACTGCCGTAAAAGTATGTCTCATTTGCAACGGCTCCATAATTCTCGTTACCACAAATTTTTCCCAACTCATGCCGCTCACACGGGCTATCAATTCGCCAGCAACAAAATAGAGTTGGTTGTCGTAATCAAACTGGGTGCGAAAAGGGGAGGTTTGTTTAAAATATTGAAAACTGTTGAGCACATCTTTAATCGTAAAATCAGTGCCATCCGGAAAGAACATCAAGTCCCCGACACCTAAACCAAGGCCGCTACGATGGCAAAGCAGGTCTTCTATCATAAAGTTTTCGGTAACATAATCGTTGTACATTTTAAATTCCGGAATATGCTGTTTCACTCTGTCATTCCAGGAAATTTTTCCATCGTCAATTAAGATAGCCAAGGCTGCCGTAGTAAAAGCCTTGCTATTGGAGGCTATTTGAAAATTGGTAAATTCATCTACCGGAGATTTTGTATTGATTGATTTTATCCCATAGCCTTTTTCATGAATTACTTTACCATCTTTTACAATGGCAACAGCCACACCAGCCACTTTAAATTTTTGCATGGCATCTTGTACCAAAGAATCTATTTGCACAGAGGAAAGTTGCGCATGGGTAGTGCTACAGAGCAACAGAAATGAAACTGCTACCAAAAAGGAACCCAGGGTTAATTTTTTCATGACATTTTTTTTAATATTCTATTTTTTTTCGTTGGCTTTCAAAACCCGCAAAAAGTTTCCGCCTAAAATTTTTGTGATATCCTTCTTTCCATATCCTCTTTCCATCAGGGCTTTTGTAATTAAGGGGTAGCTCGATACATCATCTAGTTGAAGCGGTGTTACATTAATACCATCAAAGTCTGACCCAATGCCAACATAATCTGCTCCTACTAATTTGATAATATATTCCATGTGATCTATCACTTTGGATAGCGGCGGACGAAAACTCTGCACATCTTTCGCATATTTATGATAAACAAAGTCAGCGGCGTAGTGGTCGTCCATGCCCGAGTTCTTGAGAGCGTCTAATTCTGCCCGATGCAATTTAAAAAAAGCGGCTTCGTGCTTGTCAAAGCTGCTGTCAATAAAACCCGGGTGAAAATTGATTTGTACAACGCCGCCGTTTTTGGCAATGGCCTTTATTTGCTCGTCTTTTAAATTTCGGCGATGCGGTGTGAGCGTATACACAGAACTGTGCGAAGCCATGATGGGTTTGGTTGTGAGGGCCATTACATCCCAAAAAGTTTGCTCACCTACATGGCTAACATCTACGATCATACCCAATTCATTCATGCGTTTTACTACCTGTTTACCAAAATCCGTTAAGCCTTTGTGTGGTAAAACTTTGCCGCTGGTTTCATCTGCAGCACTCGTAGCCCAACTCGGTGCGGTGTTGTGCGTGAGCGTTAGGTAGCGTGCGCCACGATTGTACAACGCTTCCAGTTTACCAAGGTCGTCTTCTATCATGTGACCACCCTCTACACCAAACAGACCGGCAATCTTATGCTGTCTCACAGCCGCCATTATTTCTTTATAGTTATAAACTTTTACTATTTTATCCGGGTTGCGGGCTGCTACGGCATCGAGGCTATCCATCTCCCTATTAGCAAATGCATATGAATTTTTAAGACCACCATCGGTATACACAGAAAATACCTGTACATCCAGGCCTCCCTTTTTCCATCGGGCAAGATCGGTGTGATGCATGCCAGTTAAATCTTTGTCCATTACAACGCCCAGGTCTGCGGCTTTCATCAATATGTCATTATGTGTATCTACCACAATGGCTTTAGCATGGATCTTTTTATAAGATTGCGCAAAAAGCATGGGAGAAAACATCAGCGCTGCAATCGATAATTTGAGTTTCATACTTAGAATTTTGCTGAAGATGTAGGAATGAGGATGCTATCCAAGCCGAGTTCCAGGAAATGGAACTGCCACTCCTGATTTGAAGCATATTTTGAGCAACAGTTTTGGTTGGTGTACAAAAAAATCGTTAGGGTCTGAAACCATGCCCGTAAAAATTTCCTTTTCATAAAATAAGAAAGCAATAGCGCTTGTATCATATGGCTTATTTGGTTGTATTAAGCCTCCATAGCTGTAAAGCTTTTCACAGCTTTTATCCATGCAGCACAGGCCTTCGGCTTTCTCACTCACAGTGAGATTTATTGTTATCTGTTATTTCTAAATGGTTGTAACCAGCCAATTGCCGTTCGGGATATTTGAAATTTTTATTAGCATAACTTTTTAGAAAAACAGTAAGTCTTTGCATTTTCGCATATGTCAGCTTTCGGCTTCCGAGTTTTGTTAGGCCTGGCATTTATCCTACTCATACTTGCAATAACTTTTTTAGGCCAAATCAGGATAAAATTTAGATCCAGATGTATTCAATCTGTTTTACAGTGGTTTTGTAGCCACCTCTTTTATAAATTTTATCACACCATCCATATAAACTTTTTGATCATCCCACATGGCTAAATGGCTGCCATTGGGGCAATAGAGGTAACTTCCATTTTGCACCATCTTACTTTGTTCTTCCATGGCTTTGGGGTCCATGGTATCGTGCTTGGCACCGATCATTAAAGTGGGCACAGCAATTTCTTTTAGTCTGTTCTTAATGTCCCAGTTGGCCAGGCGACCGCCAACACCGAATTCACTGGGGCCCTGCATGAGGGTGTATACTGCGCCATTAGCATGTTTCATTGCCCTGTTAAAACCATCGGGCCATACCGCCAGGCGGCAGGCATGCTCTTTATAAAAATTTGGAATCAGCAATTCCATGTAGCGGGGATTAGCAAAATCTTTTCTTGCTTCTATAGCCCTGATTTCAGCCAGCACTTCGGGCTTCATTTGTTTGGCCAAAACCTCCTCCGCATATTTGCCATACTCTGGCGCACTGGCCACCATGTTAGATACCAGCAATCCTTTTAAATGCTGCTGATATTGCAAAGCATATTCCATGGCCAGTATACCACCCCAGGAGTTACCGAGCACATAAAAATTAGTACTGTCGGCCCCGATGGCCTTACGTACTTGTTCTACCTCGTCCACAAATCTCGGGATGGTCCAAAGACTGCTGTCTGTAGGTTGATCGCTGTAATAAGAACCTAATTGATCGTATTCATAAAATTCAAAGCCTTCTCTTAGAAAAAATGTTTCAAAGCACTCCAGGTATTCATGGGTAAATGCGGGGCCGCCATGTAACAACAAAATTTTTATTTTCGGATTGCTGCCAAATCGTTTTGTCCATACGTTGAAATTGCCTGCAGGCGTTTTAATAGGTATCATCCTTACCCCGCCAGTTTCCAATGAATCTCCGTAATTAAAATAAGTTTTAAGATCAGAACTGGCGGTTTCTTTTTTCTCTGCAGGCTGGCTGCAGGAAATAATACAGATGGTAAGCAGCATGCAGGTAGCCAGTTGGGTAAAAGAGGCGGTTACTCGTTTCATTTGATGTTAGTTTTGTTTTGTTTAATCGTTAGAAAAATGCCAGTATTTTTTTAATCACTTAAATTAGTCTATTCGTTTGTATTTTCTTAAAATATCAATCACTGCTTTGTGTGGCAAGGCATAGGCCTTATTTCCATTAATCCCCTCCGTGGTTTCTGCAGCTACCATAGCGTTTATGATGGCTTCTTCTACCGCTTGCACGGTTGCATCAAATAGTGGGTTGATCAGGTCATTGGGCAATTCATCCAATTTTGTAAAACTATCCCGCTGAAAAGCAGATGGATTGGCGGTGGAAAAAGCCAGAAAAATATCTCCGGAGCCATTCTCTCCACGGCCACCCACGATACCGATACCGAGCGGAACCCTTGCTGCTATGCGTTTCAACTGGTGAGGCAGCAGTGGGGCATCGGTTGCTACAATTACAATGATGGAACCATCGCCAGGCTGGTAAGAAGGGGGTGCTTTCAATTCATAATTCAGGGTATCTTTCAATTGCTGACCCACAGGAACGCCAGCAACGGTAAAATTTCTTTTGGCGCCAAAGTTTGATTGTACCAATACGCCTACTGTATAACTGCTGTCTTTAATTTTTACCACCCTCGATGCTGATCCGGTGCCACCCTTAAAACCGAGACACATCATACCGGTGCCACCTCCAACATTTCCTTCTTTAATGAGACCGCCCTTTGCGCTATCCAGGGCTTCGTATGCATTGGTTTCCTTTACATGAAAACCGTAGATGTCATTTAAGAAACCATCGTAGGTTTCTGCTACTACCGGGTAGGTGTACCAGAAGTCTTCTTTGTACCAACCTGTTTTTACGTACCATTTCAAAACGGCATCCCTAACCACACCTACACTGTTGGTATTGGTGATCATGATAGGGCCTTCTAAAAATCCTGACTCCGTGATCCAGGTAGTGCCTGTCATTTCGCCATTACCGTTTAAAGCATACCAATTGGCGTACACCGGATTGTTGATTTTGCCCCTGGGGAAAATGGCTGTAACACCCGTTCTTACCGGCCCTTTGCCTCTTACATTTTTACCATTTCCCGATATGATGGTGCTATAACCTACTTCCACACCGTTTACATCTGTGATAGCATTAAACCTTCCGGGATTACCGTTGAAGGGGATGCCAATATCTCTTGCCCTCGGTTTTTGTGCTAGAGAACTAAGCACTGTTGCCGTAAGTAGCATTAAACAAACTATGGTTGCTCTCATCCGGTTTTTGTTTTAACTATTATTGATAGCAGGCATAAGATAGAACATAGTTTAATAAAAAATATAAGTCAATTCATTTTGATCAAATAAAATCTAAGAAAGTTTTCTACTGACCACCGGGAGAGGAGGTCGGTTCAAGAAAGTATTACCGCAAAAAATCTTTTGCGAAAGAAGCTAAGGTCAGGCTCCAATCATAGTTTGTACACTGTAAATGTTGGAGTCGGCGGAAGAAAACTGCTTTAATAAAGCTTTGAAACCAAGAAAGGGGAAATCAACTGCTTCGTGGTCTAAGCCTTAATAAAAGTGTATGGAATTAAAAATTTGATGATAAGCGTCTAGACTACTTAATAAACAAAGCCGGCTTGCAACCTACAAAGTTTCGGGGAAAAGGTCCTGCACCCCGTTCAGGTGTTTGGCTTCGTGCTGCAGCAGCCATTGCTTCCGCCAAAGTTGACCAGAGTATCCCACCAAATCTCCCTTACTGCCAATGACCCTGTGGCAGGGTACGATAATGGCGATATTATTTTTTCCGTTGGCGGTACCCACTGCCCTGATGGCTTTGGCATCACCCAGGTTTTTGCTGAGTTGCATATAGCTTATCGTTTTACCAGGCACTATGGCTTGCAATTCAGTCCATACTTTTTGTTGAAACGCTGTACCCGTTTGCAACAGGGGTAGCCGGAAAGAAAAAGTTTTACCAGCAAAATAATCATCCAACTGTTGCATGCATTGTTGCAATACGGAACTTACGGGGAGTGGTGCTGTGCTAGCGAATGCATCGCCATTGCTAAAAGACAACTCTGTGAGCATGCCGTTTGAAACAGCTAATTTCAATACACCAAGAGGGCTATTATAATAAACTATTTCAGTCATGCTTTTAATGATGTATAAAGACACAAAACTATTTGCTAAGGATCATGATTTGCTTTGCCGGCTAACCAATTTTATCGCCATTACTCACCGGCATGGTCGGCTGAAGCAACACTACTTCACTGGCTGCATTGTACACACCCAGCACAAGGCATTCGCTCATGAAGTTGGCAATTTGCCGTGGTGGAAAATTAACCACAGCCACTACTTGTTTGCCCAGCAGTTCTTCTTTGTTATACAAGGCTGTTATTTGTGCCGATGACTTCTTGATACCAAGCGGACCAAAATCAATTTGCAGTTGGTAAGCAGGTTTGCGGACTTTTTCAAAATCAGTTACCGCTATCACGGTTCCAACTCTGATATCTATTTTTTCAAAATCATTCCACGTGATGTTGTCCATAAAATTTGGGCTTGTTAGAATGATGTAATGTCTTCTACTGATACAACCGCCTGCACGTTGATGGCCCCAAAAATGTGCGGGAACATTTCATTTACAGAAGGCGCCAGTTCATATTTCAAAGGAGAAGTTAGGAGCGTTTCATCTATGTGCAGCAAAACCAAATCGGTTTCGTTTTTGTAATACCGTTGCAGCACGCCACTCACTTGCTCCTTCGTGCTGTTGTGTATAAACCCTTCGGATGAAAGCGAAGCTGCTTCGTAAAATCCTTTGGACTGAGCAATTATCCAATCCTGTTTTTTTGTAACGTGGTATATCATGTATCTAAGAGATTGCCGAGGAAACGAAGTTCCTCCATTTTGTAACTATTTCGCTCGTTATCGAAACACTTGCTGAGTTCCTCCAACAAAAACTGGATCACTTTTTTATTATTGAGTGGCCGAAAGTAGGACGGTACCGGCGGCACAGAAAGCCTTTTAAAATAATTTTCAATATCCTTGTGCGAATACATTTGCCCGGTAAGTGAATCTATAAAAAACTTTACTTTTTCTGAGGCATGCCCGGCCGGGTTCAGCAGTTCATATCTTTCATCATAATAACCCAGCAAAAACTGCCTGGGAATGTTGATGGCTTTCACTGGGATGTCCAATAGTTGGCAAAGAATAAGGTAGTTAATGCCGTTGCCAATGGCATTCCCCTTGCGACTCTCCAGTGTTTTGTTGATAAGGAAATGATCAGGGTGCTCGTAGTTGATCTCTACACCCTTTTGTTTGTAGTAATTAAAAAAAATGCTGTTGATCACATTAACTGTTTCAATAGGAGTGAGGTAATTGTTCAACTCCAGCCAGGTATTACGACGCAGTTTTTCAATCTCCTGTTTTAGAGTCTCAGGCTGCAAATCCGGATAATGATATTTTGCTACCAGGTAAGCACCCTGCAGGAGGTCTGTGTCATTATTTTTCCAGGTCGTGAAATCTTCTGTAAGGTCACGAAAATGCACCCGGTGAATCAACATTTCAATTCGCTCCTGCGTGTCTTCGTTTTCTATGTTTTCCCAGAGCTGCTCCAGGTTTGGTATAATGGCCTTTCCGAAAGAAAGTATTTTTTCGCTCACGGTGCTGTACACATCTTCATCCGGATCATCTATAAGGTGCAACAGTGCCTTTATTTGTTTGTTCTCTTTCAATGGATGATGTTTAAAAACCTCAATTTCGGGCAGTATTCATTAAGGAGATCATAAAATTTTCCACAGGGGTGCACAACATTTACGAAACGCCAAAATTAAATTTTTGTAAAATGTTTCCCATCGGGAATGAGAGTAATGGAACTACTATCAATATCTTTTAAGACCAATGCGAGAGAAAATATTCCACTACCATCTTTAATAAAATAGCGGCTAAGGGTTGGCACTGCATACAGGAAAGGAATTACTCCAGCACCGCATAGAAATACCCAATATAAAATTTGGGCTGATGGGTAACCGTTGTTTCTTTGTCTTCCTTGCTTTGTTGTGTGAAACTTTTATCCTCAAGAAGACGTCTATCATATTTTACAACTTACTTCTTTTTGGGCGCAGCCTTTTTCGCAGCTGCTTTTTTAGGAGCCGCTTTTTTCTTCACGGCAGTCTTTGTTTTTTTATCAAAGGCCTTAGGCTCCTGTATCAATATCATTTTCTTCACTTCTTCCAGCGGCAATTCTGCAAGCTCTGCAGGGGTTAACTTTCCTTTAGCCCCTGCCGTTAGTTTCAGCATTTTTTTACCGAAACGTATAAATGGTCCCCAACGACCGTTTTCTAATGCAATCTTTTCTTCGGGCCATTGTTGTATAAATCGGTTAGCCTCTTTCTCCTGTTTTTTCTCAATTAGTTCATTGCAGTCCTGCTGGGTCAGTGTGTCAAAATTATAAGCCCTTGGGATGTTTATAAAGAGGTCGTTCCATTTTATAAAAGGTCCAAACCTGCCTTTGCCCTTGGTGATCGGCTTTTCGTTGAAAAAACCAATGGGTGCATCTTCTACCTGCTTGGCTTTGATGATATCAATGGCCCTGCTCAGCTCCACTTCAATGGCTTCTTCTCCTTTTGGAATAGATATAAATTGTTCACCCCACTTTACATAAGGCCCAAAGCGGCCAATGTTTACAGACACTTCCAGGCCTTCATGTTCGCCGAGTGTAAGTGGCAGTTTAAAGAGTTCCAATGCCTCTTCCATCGAAATGGTTTCGATGCTCTGCGATGCTTTTAACTTGGCAAACTTTGGTTTTTCTTCATCATTTTGTGCTCCAATCTGCACCATAGGACCATACCTTCCCATGCGTGCCGTGATGGGCTTTCCATCTTCGCTTACACCCAGCACTCTTTCGCCCACGGCCCGCTCAGCGGTTTCCAGCGTGTGCTCTACACCTGTGTGAAACGGCTGGTAAAAATCTCTTACCATGGCATTCCACTTTATTTTGCCACCGGCAATTTCATCAAACTCCTTTTCAATTTTTGCAGTAAAAGAATAATCCATCACATCTTTAAAATGCTGACTTAAAAAGTCTGTTACCACCAGCCCAAGATCGGTGGGGAATAGTTTGGCTTTTTCGGCACCGGTATTTTCTACTTCGCTCAGGTGCTGAATGGCATCATCCTTTAATTTCAAAACTGTGAAGGATCGCTTCACGCCATCTTTATCTTTTTTCTCTACATAGTTTCTTTTAATAACCGTAGAAATGGTAGGAGCGTAGGTACTCGGGCGACCGATACCGAGCTCCTCTAATTTTTTAACGAGAGAAGCCTCTGTGTAGCGGGCGGCATGCTTGGTAAAGCGCTGTGTGGCCGTCATTTGGTTAAACTCCAACACCTGGCCCACAGCGAGGTTTGGCAGGCGGCTTTCGTCGCCTTCTTCGTTTTCTTCTTCATCAGTGCTCTCCAGGTAAACTTTTAAAAAGCCATCAAACTTAAGTACTTCGCCTGTAGCGGTGAGTTCCTGGTTGTTGGTGCTGATATTTATTTTAGCAGTGGTTTTTTCAAACTCAGCATCACTCATTTGGCTGGCAATGGTGCGTTTCCAAATCAATTCATATAAGCGGTTCAACTCGGCATCGTCTACGCTGTGGTTTTCCATGTACGTAGGGCGAATGGCCTCATGTGCTTCCTGTGCACTTTCATTTTTATTTTTGTAGCGTCGCACCTGCAGGTATTTATCACCATAGCTTTTTGCTATTTCCGCCTTGATGGCATCCATAGCTGTTTCCCCAAGGCTTACGCTATCTGTTCGCATGTAGGTGATCTTACCACTTTCATACAATCTTTGTGCAAGCAACATTGTTTTGCTCACCCCATAGCCCAATTTTCTACTAGCCTCCTGCTGCAAGGTAGAAGTGGTGAAAGGTGCAGCCGGCGTACGTTTGCCGGGCCTGACGGTTATGTCCTTCACAGTATAACTAGCACCTACGCAACTCTGTAAAAACTTTTCTGCATCAGCAGCTTCGTTTTGCCTGGCAGCTTCTGCTCTAAAATTCACCGACCTATTGTTCAAGTCTATCGCAGCAAGGCTTGCTTCAATTTTAAAATTATAAGTGGCACTAAATGCATTGATTTCACGCTCTTTTTCTACCACCAATTTCACCGCCACACTTTGCACACGGCCGGCGCTAAGTCCGCCTTGTTGCCCAATCTTTCTCCACAGCACAGGGCTCAACTCAAAACCTACCAAACGGTCAACAACCCTGCGTGCCTGCTGGGCATTCACCAGGTCCATGTTGATGATTCGGGGATTCTGCACCGCTTTTTGAATAGCCGGCTTTGTTATTTCGTGAAATACAATTCTCTTGGTTGTTTTGGGGTCAAGGTTCAATACTTCGGCAAGGTGCCAGCTAATGCTTTCTCCTTCCCGATCCTCATCCGATGCCAGCCATACTTCTTCTGCCTTTTTGGCCAAAGCTCTAAGATCCTTTACCACTCTTTCTTTTTCGGCGGGCACTATATATTTAGGCTTAAAATCATTTTTCACATCTATGCCCATATCATTCTTCTCCAGGTCACGAATGTGCCCAAAACAGCTTTTCACCTCAAAGTCTTTCCCCAGGATGGCTTCAATCGTTTTGGCTTTCGCCGGGGACTCTACTATCAATAAGTTTTTTGCCATAAATATTTTTCATGCCTTTATACATTATACACTTGGTAAAAGGCTTTTAAAATTCGATCAACCCCGCTTCAAACAACGGAGTGGTTTTTCCAAATCTGTGTTGCAAACAGGAAAAAGAATACTGCAATATTAGTTCAAAATTGAAAAATCAGCCTTTTTACAAAAATTGACAGCTGTTACAAAAATTCAAGAATGCTATTTTTTACGGTTGGGTTCCGGTAAATTTTTTGATGTCCCAGTCCTTTAGTGATCAAAAATTGAACGTTGGGAAGTCCATCTTCCTGAACCTTCAAGGCATCAGCAAGTGGAGTTACCAGGTCGTCTTCGTCGTGCACCCACAACACAGCGGCCTTTATATTTTTCAGTGCTCGTCGTACAGAGAACCACTCCGCTGTTTTGCCACTCAATTTAAAAATTACTTCTTCCATAGACTGGCGGATGTGTTTGCTGCTGATGCCCAACATGGCAAAAGCGCCGTCGATAGCAGTGCTCGTTTCCGTAGCTGGGGCTATGAGTACAAGCTTGGTATCATGATCGTGGGCCATTTCCTCCAGGGCGAGACAAATTGCAATACCACCAAATGAGTGGCTAATGAAAGCGTCGATCGGCCCATACAAGTCGCAAACTTTTTTAATCATTTCACTGTAGTCCACCGCATTTACCGTGGCGCCCCCACTAAACCCGTGAGCGGGAGCATCAA
The DNA here is from genome assembly GCA_046597635.1 of Ferruginibacter sp. Taxonomy (GTDB): domain Bacteria; phylum Bacteroidota; class Bacteroidia; order Chitinophagales; family Chitinophagaceae; genus Ferruginibacter. The sequence goes on from JBKJKD010000106.1 coordinate 16,307, forward strand.
ATGCCAACACTTCGTAGCCCTTTTCAATGAGGGACACCGCATAAGTATCAAACTTGTGACAGGTGGAAGAAAAGCCATGCAGCAGCAACGCTTTTTTAGTTTGCGGATGATTGCAGCGGTATCCTTTAATAGTATTACCCGCAAGCTTAAACTCCAACTTTTCCCCTTTCAAAAAAACGGCTGCTTCTTTACCTTTATACCTGGAAAGTGGCGTGCAAAACAAGCGGAAAGCCTCCTCGCCCGATCTGCGTCTATTGACAACCGATAGAAGATTTAATTTGGTTCTTATAAAACCAATTGCTAAGTTTTGTTGTACTTTCATCGCTGCAAAATTAGCCTTTATGAGAATATCTTTAATAGGATCTGGCAATGTAGCCTCTGTGCTGGGAAGATTGATGAAGCAGCACAACCACGATGTAATACAAGTGATCAGCCGGGATGTAGACAATGCCCGACTGCTGGCAGATGAACTGGGAGCCAGCTATTCAGATTTCGATGGAGCACCAGATTTGCATGCAGAACTATTTATACTCGCCATTGCAGACCAGGCGCTTGAACATTTTTTTACAACTTATGGCCTTGGCAATAAAATGGTGGTTCACACTGCAGGCTCAGTTTCCATAGATGTATTGACCAAATTTTCTAATAATTACGGTGTGCTGTACCCCTTGCAAAGCCTTCGCAAAGAAATGCACATCATTCCACCCATACCTTTTTTAATTGACGCTAATACAACCGAAGGGTTGGAGTTTTTACAGCAGTTTGCAGCTTCCATCTCCAATTCGGTAAAACACGTAGGCGATGAAGAGCGGTTGAAGATACATGCAGCTGCAGTGATTGTGAGCAATTTTACCAACCATCTCTATTCGATTGCTGAAGATTTTTGTCAGAAAGAAAACCTCGACTTCAATATGCTAAAACCGCTGATACTGGAAACCGCCTACCGGGTGCAAAATGCCTCACCATCAAAAGTTCAAACCGGCCCTGCCGTACGAAAAGATATTTTAACGATGGACAAACACCTCCGCATTTTTACAGCGCATCCCAAACTGCGCACCACTTATTTAAGGCTAACGGATAGTATTATGAACCCCTAGGGGCATGTCTGATTTGTGATTTATGATTTTTGATGTCGGATTTCGGATGTATGATGTCAGATGTATGATGTTGGATTTAGGATGTTGGATTTATGATGTTTGATTTTAAACAACGCAAAATTTCACTTCTACCTTTCCCCTTTGACTTTTGACTTTTGACTTTTGACTTTTGACTTCCTACTGGTACGGGTACACAATATCCGTCTGCACTTTATAAGGGTCAATCGCCTTGCCATCTTTGCCTACAGGTTCGGTAACGTATATCTCGTAGGGAATACCGTTTCTTTTTTTCTTATTGTCATTTACAAAATCTGCCAGTGCTTCATATCCCATGTTGGTAACTGCATACGGGCCAAAAAAATGTGCAATCACGGCTTTGTCGCCGCCAACGGTTTTTACAAAAATCCCTTTGGAAAGTTTGCCGGGTTTTTTATTAACAGGTATGCCTGCTTCGAAAAAGAAAGGAGCCTTTGTAGTTTTATACCAGGCCATGGGTGAGCCTGAAATCGTCAACTTATTCTTTTTGATAAATTCAGGTAACGTGACCCCGTAAATCTTTGCCAGCTTTTGGCCGATGCGTCCGCTGCTGGACGCACTGTCCTTTATAAATAACACGATGTACTTTGCAGCAACGGTATCGGTAATATTTACAATGGGAGGTCTTTGCGGACTACCATCTTGTGCAGGCTTGGCTGTATCTTTTTTTATGGTAAAAGTCGTGGTAGGATCGGCAGTTTTTGTTACTTCTTTTTTACCCTGGCAGGAAATACCAAAAACAAAAAAGGATAATACGATGGCCTTGCAAATTGGTTTAATCATATGGTTGGTATTTGAAATGGAAGGGTGAACAGCATAACAAATTAAGGATTAAGTTTCTAAATACGACTAAGCATCAAAATCAATTTTTCCTTAATTGGTAATTTGAAGTAGGTTTGCAATCCCGAAATTTGCAATTATGTATAGTATTAAGTTTAAGTTTGAACAGAAAGGATTAGAACCAATCACCATCAGCAATATAGAGTCGGGTCAATCAATACTGGAAGTAGCGCTCAAAAATGACATAGATCTTCATCACAACTGCGGTGGTGTGTGCGCCTGCAGTACCTGTCATTTATACGTAGAAGATGGAGAAACCCTGGTAGAAGAATTAAGCGACAGAGAAGAAGACTTTATAGACAGGGCCATCAACCCAAGGTTAAATTCGAGGTTGGGCTGCCAATGTGTGTTGCTGGAAGAAGGTGGAGAAATTGTGGTAACACTTCCGGACCAAACGCAATTTTTAGGCGAATAACACCACGGCCAGATCATTTACATCCATTTATTATCATACAAAGCTCATCAGCAAATTTATTGACCATGACATTTGAACCACCCATTTACTGGAGCGACCATGAAGATATCGCCCAAAAGTTGTATGAGCGTTTTGGAGACGATTTTAGCGAGGCAAGAATTTACCGCATCCGTTTTACAGATCTTTTAAAATGGGTATTGGAAATTAAAGATTTTGCCGGCACGCCCGAGCAAAGTACCGAAGGACACCTTGAAATGATACAGAGCAGTTGGGTATACGAATGGCGGGACAATCAGAAAAAATAAATCTCCACAGCATTTACCCAATCTATTTTTTGCCATGAATATTTTAGCGGCTTTCAAATCTATCAAAGCTTTTGTACTGGATGTAGATGGTGTGCTTACCAATGGCAATTTACTTGTGTTGAACGATGGGCAGATGGCCAGGCAAATGAGCATCAAAGACGGATATGCATTGCAGTTAGCGATCAAAAAGGGCTATCATATCCTTATTATTTCTGGCGGGAGCGATGATGCCGTAAAAACTCGTCTTCAAAAATTGGGCATCAACCAGATTTTCATGAATGTGACCAACAAGAAAGAAGTCCTGCTTCAGTTTGTTGGCAAAGAAAATTTAGCCTGGTCAGAAATTTTGTACATGGGCGACGATATCCCAGACTATGCAACAATGCAAATGGCCGGAATGGCCTGTTGCCCTGCCGATGCAGTGCCTGAAATAAAAACCATTTCGCATTATATTTCTCCGCTGGAAGGTGGCCGTGGTTGTGTAAGAGATGTGATTGAAAAAGTTTTGAAACTGAATGACCATTGGAACGATGATGGGAGTGTTACATCCCGTTGATAAAAGAAACGGTTTTTTATTACCATTAAATTTTCGCTATTCACCCCCTACATAATATAGGGGCAGGCTTTCACCATTCACCTTGTAGCCCGTACATCGCATGAAATTACTTGCAGCATTTTTTAAAATCATACGGTGGCCCAATCTCTTCTTCATTGCCCTCACCCAAAGTCTTTTCTATTTTTGTGTTTTCGAAAACCTGATGGAGGAGAACCTGGGGCAACAGGCGCATGTACTATTTTACCTGCTGCTGTTGGCATCCGTTTTTATAGCGGCCGCAGGTTATATAATCAATGATTATTTTGACCTTTCTATTGATGCCGTAAACAAACCCCAAAAAGTGGTGATCGACCGGGTGATAAAACGGCGTTGGGCCATTGTATGGCATTGGATACTTTCGGGTGTCGGCGTTTTGATTAGCTTTTACATCAGTTATAAAATTGGCAGTTGGATCATTGCACTGGCCAATATTTTGGTGGTGTTCATTCTTTGGTTTTACTCCACCACATTTAAGAAAAAGCTATTGACCGGTAACATCATCATTGCTGCCTTAACAGCATGGGTAATAGTGGTGGTCTATCTTTTTTGCGGGGCGCAAATCAGCTTATGGCAGCTGGACACATCTGCAACAGGAGCAAGGTTTTTTAAATTTACCGTGCTCTATGCCGGCTTTGCTTTTATGGTATCTATCATAAGGGAAGTGATAAAAGACATAGAGGATATGGAAGGAGATGCACGCTACGGATGCAAAACGATGCCCATTGTTTGGGGAGTGCCCACGAGCAAAGTATTCACGGGTGTGTGGCTTGTGGTGTGTATAGCTGGGCTTTCCATTGTGCAATTGTATGCCTGGCAATTGGGTTGGTGGATCATTAGTGTGTACACTATTGTACTGGTGATTTTGCCCCTCATTTATATTCTCAGGGGTTTGTACAAAGCCACTTCACCGGCACATTATCATCAATTAAGTACCATCGTAAAACTGGTAATGCTCGCCGGCATTTTATCTATGTTATTTTTTATTTTTTAGCAAATGCAAAAAATTATCCTTGCCTCGCAATCGCCGCGGCGCAAACAATTACTGGAGTGGGCAGAAGTAGATTTCGATGTAATCGTGAGCCATGCAGACGAAAGCTTTCCGCCCGAATTGTCTTTTGAAAATGCAGCCATATTTATAGCCAGGAACAAAGCTGCTGCCATCATAGCTTCCCACGGCAAAGATCTGCCAGTGCTTGCTGCGGACACCATCGTTGTGTGTGATCAAAAAATTATAGGAAAGCCCACCACAAGAGAAGAAGCCATCGAATTTCTCACCCGCCTTTCGGGCAATGTGCACCAGGTGATAACAGGTGTGTGTATTTTGACCAAAGATAAAGAAGTAGCTTTTGCGGACATTACGACCGTAAAATTCCATTCCCTTACCCAGGAGCAAATCATTTTTTACGTAGACAAATATCAACCTTATGACAAGGCTGGTGCTTACGCCATACAGGAGTGGATAGGCGTGGTAGGCATTAAAGGTATTGAAGGTGATTTTTATAATGTGATGGGACTGCCAGTGAGTAGGGTGTTGCAGGCGCTGGGTAAGTTAGCGTGAAAAGGAAAACAGATTTTTAAAAAGTGAAGACATCGATCATAATTATCGGTCACTTTCAAAAAGACATCACACCAATAGACTCAAAGCCAAGATGCTCAAGTAGGTTATACAGTCTGGTCGATCGGAATCCTGACTACTCACTCTCTCCACGGTTCACCGATCCAACAATCCACCAATCAACCAATCCACCAATCCATCAATTCACCATTCAACTAATCCACCAATCAACTAATCCACTAATTAACTAATCAACCAATCCACTAATCCACTTCACTAACTATGATTTCTACCATCTGTTTTGTATTTTGATTGAACGATAGCACTGCAAACATCTCATCACCTTACAAACAAGCCCTATGACGGAAAAACTCCTTCAGTACATCTGGCAATTTCAATACCTCAACAACCGTAATTTGATGACCAATAGGGGAGAAACGGTGCAGGTAATTTTCGCCGGAAATACCAACAGCAACCAAGGTCCCGATTTTTTGAATGCAAAAATCAGGACGGGTAACACGACCTGGGCCGGCAATATAGAAATTCATGTAAAGGCATCTGAGTGGGAAGCGCACCAGCACAGCAGCGATGACAACTACCGCAATATAATATTGCACGTGGTTTGGCAAAACGATATGGAAGATACCCTGCCTTTTCCTACATTGGAGTTACAACCCCATGTGTCGTCTTTGCTTTTAAACCGGTATGAAGAATTAATGCAGAGTGCACAATTCATTCCCTGCCAGCAACACATAAGCGCTGTGCCTGAACTCACTTTTACCGCCTGGAAAGAGCGGCTGTTGGTAGAACGACTGCAAAAGAGAGCGGTACATATTGAGGCCCTGTTGCAAAAAAATAACCAGCACTGGGAGGAAGTATTTTGGTGGATGCTTGCCCGCAACTTTGGAATGAAAATTAATATGGATGCCTTTGAACAAATTGCACAAAGTATTCCCATCAACATCCTGGCAAAACATAAAAATCAAATTCACCAACTGGAAGCATTGCTGATGGGACAGGCCGCCATGCTTGATAAAATTTTCGAAGACGATTATCCCAACCTGCTGCGGAGAGAATATCAATTTTTGCAAAAGAAATATGCTTTGCGTAAAGCCCACGCACCCATCTATTTTTTAAGAATGCGCCCGGCAAATTTCCCCAGTATCAGACTGGCACAGCTAGCCATGCTTGTTCACCAAAGTCATCATCTTTTTTCGCTAATAAAAGAGACCAGCGATTTAAAAGAGCTGCAGAACTACTTAAACGTTACGGCCAACGATTACTGGCACTACCATTACCAGTTTGATGAAGAAACCGCATTTAAAGCGAAAAATCTAGGAGAACAGATGATTCAAAATATTTGCATCAATACAATAGTGCCAGTTTTGTATGCATACGGGTACCTCAACCAGCAAGAGGCCCACATCAACAAAGCGTTGCTTTGGCAGGAACAATTGGCTGCAGAAAAAAATGCCATTACCCGTGGGTTCCAGCTATTGGGTGTGGCCAACAAATCGGCCTTCGACTCACAGGCACTCATTCAATTGAAAAACGAATATTGCAATTACAAGCGTTGTTTGCACTGTGCCGTAGGAAGCCAGGTGCTAAAGAAGTGAAAGGTTGAAGGTTGAAGGTTGAAGGTGAAGGTGAAAGGTGAAAAGCGAAAGTGAAAAGTGAAAGGTGAAAATTGAAATCATTGAAGATTTCATTGTGGTTTAAACCTATAAAACCTTACACGCTCAACCTTTGAACCTTGAACCTTTGAACCTTGAACCTTTGAACCTTTGAACCCTGCCTACCGGCAGGCTTGGAACATTGAACCTTTGAACCTTAAAACCTTTCAATCTGCCCACACATAAGTACTCTGCACGGCAAGATCCGGATGAAGGCTTTTCATAACGGGACAATTGTCTCCAATTTTTTCTAAAACCGCTCTGTCTTTTTCTGAAATATTCTTTCCGGTTAAATGCAGTGTGATCTCGATCTTTCCAATGCGGCGGGGTTCACTTAGCATGTGCTTGGTTACTTCCAGCCGGCTGCCACTGATATCTGCCTGCATATCTTCACACCTGATGCCCATCGTGGTAATCATACAAGTAGCCAGAGAAACGCAAAGTGTATCTGTGGGGCTGAACCTTTCGCCTTTTCCACGGTTATCTGTTGGGGCATCTGTTTCAAAGCTACTTCCACTTTGCAGGTGAGTACATTCGCAACGTAAGTGTCCTTTGTAAATAATAGAAGCAGTCATGGTGTTTAATTTAAATGTGTTAATTGCTGTGAGCAACCGCTAAAATGAAGTTGTCATTCAAAGTTGCGTTGTATTTTTACATAAATTTACTTTTGTAAAAAATATACATGAAGAAATTATTTTTAATACTCGCTGGTATCGGTGCTTTTACATCAGCGATGGCACAGCAGGATCCACCCAAACGGAAATCTAAAAAAGAAATCAGGAACGAGCGTATCTCTGCTATGTCGAAGTTGGAAGAAGAAGGCGTGGTTACTTACAAAAAGCATACAGTATATGGAGGCAAATTAACATCCGATGGCTATGGTGCTTTTTTAGAAATAGGCAGAGCAAAATCAGTTAGAAAAGCGTTGCTTTTTCAGTTAGAGATCTCAGAGCGCAAACATGTAAAAGAAGAAAAACAGCAGATTAATTTTTCAACCGCACCTATCATTTATGGTAAAATAAATTTCTTTTACCCCGTAAAACTGGGCGTACAATACCAGTACCTGCTGGGCAATAAGGGTAATAAAAATGGTGTGAGTGTAACTGCTAACCTTGGAGGTGGCCTCAGTCTGGGTCTTTTGCGCCCTTACAGGGTAGATGTGTTGATAGCAGGGGAAAGAAAGTTTGTAGGTTACGAATCAGCTGATAGTGCGTTTTATTTAAACGGGCCTATTGTAGGCGGTCCAGATTTTGGCACTGGCTGGAACGATTTGAAAGTGACACCAGGACTTTATATTAAACCAGCCTTACGCTTTGATTATGGCAAGTATAATGAAATGGTCTCAGCTATTGAAGTAGGACTCAGTGGCGAATTTTACAGCAAAAAAATTCCACAGATGATTTACATCGAGCAAAAACAATATTTTCTATCTGCCTATGTATCTATTTTATTTGGCAGAAGGAAGTAAGATTTTTTGACTTTCAATGAATTTATTCAGTTTAAAATTTTCCAATATAGGAATTGACATTTTGAGGAAAATACCAAAGAGCAAGTATCTTTGCGAAGCAATATAAAATCATCATAATTATAAAAAATGGCTTGTGCACCCGGAACAGAAGAGAAAGAATTAGTTAGCATAAAAAAACCAAATTGGCTTAGGGTTAAGCTACCCATAGGAGAGGACTACAAGCATGTGAGAGGCTTGGTAGATAAGCATAAACTGCATACCATTTGTGAAAGCGGTAATTGTCCGAACATGGGAGAGTGCTGGGGCGAAGGCACAGCTACGTTTATGATATTGGGTAATATTTGCACCCGCAGTTGTGGCTTCTGTGCGGTGGCCACAGGGCGGCCTTTGGAAGTTGACTGGGATGAACCTCAAAGGGTGGCAGAAGCCATCAACTTAATGAAGGTAAAACACGCCGTTATTACTTCGGTAGACAGGGATGAGCTGAAGGACGGTGGAAGTATCATTTGGTTCAACACCATCAAAGCAGTAAAAGCCCTCAATCCGACTACTACGCTAGAGACTTTGATTCCTGACTTTAAAGGAAAGAACAAGCAAGAAAACGTTCAAAGAATTATAGATGCGGCACCAGAAGTGGTGAGCCACAATATTGAGACAACAGAAAAGCTTACCCGTCAGGTGCGCATACAAGCACAGTACTGGCAAAGTATGGAAACGTTGAAGATGCTCAAAGAAGGCGGCATGCGTACCAAAAGCGGTATTATGCTTGGCCTGGGAGAAACGAAAGAAGATGTGATTAAAACTTTACAAGATTTGCACAACAATGGGGTAGATGTGGTTACTATTGGCCAATACCTGCAACCCAGTAAAAAACACCTGGCAGTGCAACGCTTTGTGCACCCAGATGAGTTTGCAGAATTCAGACAGATAGGCTATGAAATCGGATTAGACTATGTGGAAAGTGGTCCATTGGTTCGCTCATCGTACCATAGCGAAAAGCATGTGATACCAAATTGGGGCAGAAACAAATGGATGGAAGAAAAGCAATTGGCTGCAGGGTTTATCAATGTATAGATATCATCTGATCAAAATAATTTAGAATAGGCCTTTGCAGTAATGCGAAGGCTTTTTTATAAAACAAAAATGAATAAACCATGCTTCCACTTTTGAAACCGTGCAGGCGAATCTTGGGTATAATTACAATGGCAATTGGCATTTGTTTGCAATCATATGCTCAAATAAACTGGATAAATGTGAGCGCAGAATTTGGTGTGTTGCCTAAAGGATTTCAGGTATTTAAAACAACCGACTCATTAAATAAAAAACCTTTTGCAGCATATTATGCAATTGCTGATCTGAAAAACAAAAAGCTACAGTTTATATCAGACACTACGCACAAACGAAGAATGACCCCCAGCCAATACTTTGCTAAAAACCGGCAGCCCTTGTTAGTGGTGAATACGACGTTCTTTTCTTTTGCCAGCAATCAGAACCTCAATATGGTAATAAAAGAAGGAAAGGTTGTGAGCCACAATGTGCACAGTATGCCGATGAAAGGAAAGGATACGCTACAATACAGGCATCCTTTTGCAAGCGCTATTGGGATTACTAGAAGACGAAAAGCCGACGTGGCATGGACTTATACTGATTCCTCCACAAAAAAATCTTATGCCTTACAGAACGTGCAGGTACCAATAAGGGATTCAATTTCTTCACTTTCATTTGAAAAAGCGAAACTCTATTCTGCTGAAATTCTTGATGCAGGTTTTACAGGTGTAAAAAAATTAAAGACTCGTTTAAAGAAATGGAAGATGCAAACAGCCGTGGGCGGCGGCCCGGTACTGGTTCAAAACGGGCAGGTTAATATCAGCAACAACGAAGAACTAAAATTTGCAGGCAAAGCCATCAACGACCTACACCCCCGCACACTCATGGGCTATACAAAAGACGATAAAATTATTGTGATGGTAGTAGAAGGCCGCAAACCCGGCATTGCGGACGGAGCAAGCTTATTGCAGGCTGCACAAATCATGGCAGACCTGGGTTGTGAAGAGGCGCTGAACCTCGATGGCGGAGGCAGCAGTTGCATGCTCATCAATGGGAAAGAAACCATCAAGCCAAGCGACAAAGGTTTACAGAGAGCCATACCCGCAGTATTTATCATTCAACAAAAAGCTAAGTAACGAGAGCCAGTATTTTTCATTATTTTTAGAACCGATTGCTGCCAAACGTTTTCAATTTTAAAAAATGAAGCACCATGAGTGAATATCAGTTGAATGGTTTAAGGCAGTTTAAAACTTACGTAGGACTAAAATTTCAGCTTTACAACAGTCTGTTTACTGGGCTCCCTTTTCATCGAATTGAAAAAACCGGCATCATGCTTTCTTTGTTGCTGGACAACTGTGAAGAAGGCTATAAAAAGGGTTTGGGCCCAAAGGAGATCATAGAAACATTTTTCACCAAGCATACTAATTTTCAAAGCCGGGAAGAAAAACTGAATTTTCTTTTCAGGCTTATTCAATTTATAGAGCGGCAAGTAGTATTATTCGATGCGCTGGAAGATGCTGCATTTAATGAAGTGCACGATACATCGGGACCCGGAAGCCTTAAGCACCTTGTTCTGCAAATTCAGGATCAGAAAAAGGAAACAGAGCTCGCAGAAAAACTCAAACAATTTAGTGTGAGGATGGTGCTTACGGCACATCCAACGCAGTTTTACCCGGGGCAAGTGCTCGGCATCATTCATGATCTTTCTAAAGCAATGGCCAGCAACGATGCGGGCCTCATTAATGTTTACCTAAAGCAACTCGGCAAAACTCCCTTCTTTAAAAAACAAAAGCCTACACCTTACGATGAGGCCGTTAGCCTGATATGGTATTTGGAGAATGTATTTTATGCTGCATCCGGCAACATCATTTCATTTATGAAAAGCCAGTTTCCACAAGCGGTCAGTGAAAACAACAGCATCATCAACATGGGCTTTTGGCCAGGCGGCGACAGAGATGGTAACCCTTTTGTGAACGCCGCTACCACTTTAAAAGTAGCAGATGCCCTGAGGGGAAGTATCATCAAATGCTATTACCTGGATGTGCGTAAAATGAAACGCAGACTTACTTTCAGTGGCATAGACCCGTTGCTCAGCAACCTGGAAAAGAAACTGTACGAAAATATATTTATACCGGGGCAGCGCACCGCACTTACACAAAATGAAATACTAAATACCCTTTTTGAAATTAAACAAATCCTCATTCAGCAGCACAGTAGTTTGTTTGTGCACTTGGTAGACAATCTTATTAACAGGGTGGCCACCTTTGGGCTGCATTTTGCCTCTTTGGATGTGAGGCAGGAAAGTTCTGTTCATAACAAAGTGCTGGAAGCCATGGCCGCTCAGGGTATGGCAGTACCCAGGGACTACATTGGCTGGTCGGCGACTGAGCGAATGGATTTTTTAAGCAGCAATACGAATGCGGCAGCAAACTTTACGTTTGAGGATGCCCTTGTTACAGACACATTAGAAAGCATAAAAGCAATTCGCAACATACAGGATCTGAATGGCGAGCAGGGATGTAACCGGTACATCATTAGCCAATGTAACAGTGCCCTTAATGTAATGGAAGTGTATGGGTTGTTTGTACTCTGTGGCTGGAAGCAATTAAATATGGACGTTGACATTGTTCCTTTATTTGAAACGGTAGACGATTTACAAAGGGCGGGAGGAATTATGAAGAGTTTGTATGAGGATGCTGCCTACCAGCAGCATTTGCTAAGAAGGGGACGCAAGCAAACCATTATGCTGGGCTTTAGCGATGGTACCAAAGATGGTGGCTACTTAATGGCCAACTGGAGTATTTACAAAGCCAAAGAGGCCCTATCCGCCGTGTCTAAACAATACAACATTGATGTAGTTTTCTTTGATGGTCGGGGTGGGCCACCGGCAAGAGGCGGTGGAAAAACGCACCAGTTTTACGCCTCCATGGGGCAGAATATTTCTAACAAAGAAATACAACTGACCATACAAGGGCAAACAGTGAGCAGTAATTTTGGCACCATCGATGCTGCTCAATTCAACATAGAGCAATTGATTCATGCAGGTATCTCCAATGAGCTTTTCAACAAAAGACCGGGAACATTGCAGGCTAAAGAAGAAGCCATGCTGCAACAACTGGCAGATGACAGCTTCACTTGCTACAGCAGATTAAAAAACCACCCTAGTTTTACAGATTACCTTTCGCATGTGAGTCCGCTCCGGTTTTACAGTGAAACAAATATCGGCAGCCGACCGGCAAGCCGTTCGGTTTCGGGAAAACTTTCATTTAAGGAGCTTAGAGCCGTTCCCTTTGTAGGAGCCTGGAGCCAGTTAAAACAGAATGTAACCGGGTATTACGGTGTAGGTACAGCATTGCAATCGGCAGAAACACACGGGTCTTTACTGGCCTTAAAAACTTTTTATAATGAATCTTTATTTTTTAAAACACTTATAGACAATTGTGAAATGGCTATGAAGAAATGCTATTTCCCCCTCACGCAATATCTAAGCACGCATCCAAAATACGGCGAGCTCTGGCAAATGATTTATGATGAATTTGAACTTACCAAAAAATACATTTTCTTACTCACCGGCAAAACAGCTTTGATGGCCAATTATCCTGTAGAGCAATTGTCTATTGCCATGAGAGAAAGAATTGTGTTGCCATTGGCTACCATCCAGCAATTTGCCATGACTTCCATACGGCAGGCTGAGGAGCAACTGGAAACTGATCCGCTAAAAGAAACTTTTGAAAAGCTGGTGATACGTTCTTCTTTTGGAATCATCAATGCCAGCAGAAATTCTGCATGATCACAAAGAAGCCCCTATAAAAATAGGGGCTTTCTTTTTCGATTGACTGCCTGTTAAAAAAGGGTATTAAAATTTATACATCACTGCCAGCAATGCTGTTGCGGTAGATTTTGAGGCACTGCCATCATTTTTTAGAAAAATGCCACTCTGAGCCGTTTCAAACCTGAGCTCCGGTACAATGGTTAGTGGTCCCACTTTAGCATTCAGGGAAAGCGTGTTGGCAAAAATGTTTTTGGTGCCGTAATAAACCAAATCTTTGTCACTGATATATTCACTTCTGAGCGTAAGACCTATGGTAGCAGTAGGGTCAAAATTGAGGTACAGGGCGTTACCTATCCAACTTCCGCTGGTGCCGATCACTGGCTTCCTTGACTGAACCGTTCCATTGTAACCAATGTTAAATTTGCTGCTGATGGTGCCGAGTACCACGGCATCTACCTGGTTCATCGATTTTAGGCCGCTTGGATTTTCTCCCCCGTCTGATCCGCCAAAACCAGAATAGTTAAGATACACTTTAAGCTTACCATTTTTGGTAGCACCGCTCACCTGGGCTATCAAATTCTTCACGGTTGTAGTTGCAGTACTTTGATCTGTATAATTGGTAACACCTATCATAAACCCAACAGCACCTGCAGTAAAATCAGCCTTTAAACCCTGGTGAAAAAATGGTCCATTGGTAAACATGTAACTCATGCTGTAATTTCTGTTTAAGGGCGCATCAAGTAATTCGTAACCCACATGAGTTGCGAATTTACCTGCAGTAAATTTTACCTTAGAACTTGGAGCGTAAGTTACAAATGCCTGCTTGATGGCAGAAAGGGTTAAAAAACCATTTTTATCACTGCCGTTGCCTGCATTATCGTTGCCATCATTATAAGAAAATTCTTCTGCCCTTCGGCCAAAACCCAAGTCTACTGTGGCGCCTACTTTACCATTTAGAGCGGTGGCATCTGCCCTTAATGTAGCCATACCGAGCTCGAAAGAACTTTGGGAGTTTGTAAAACTTGTGTAGTTGTTTACTTTGCCAGCAAAATTGTACCTGTAATAAGCATCAAGAGATCCGGAAACCGTTAAAGATTTCGTAGAATCCTGGGCGTGAACGTTGAAAAAGCATACAGCAGATACCCCTGCTAAGGATAATTTTCTTAACATTGTAATTAGTTTTAGTTATTAATAAGAGGTACAGCCATGAACTTTGTCGAGAAGCTCATATACCGGTTGTACCTTTTTTTATTTGTAATCGTTCACGAGGAATTACTCATCAACCATAGTTTCTTTTATAGTGCCATTGTTGTGAACCACCAATGTTCCTTGTGTGTATTTTTCATCGTGCTGAGAGGCATCGAGGCCAAGTTCTTCTTCGGCTTCGGTAACCCGCAATGGCAAAATAAAGTTGATGAATTTAAAAATGAGCCATGAGCCGGCGAAACTAAAAGTCACCACTATTGCGAGGGCTTTTAATTGGGTAAAAAAGAAAGTAGCGTTACCATAAAATAATCCGTCGTTACCAGCGCTGTTTACCGCTTTGGTAGCCAGGAAGCCCGTCATCAACATACCAACCATACCGCCAATACCGTGGCAAGGAAAAACATCCAGCGTATCATCTAACCTTGATCTTTGTTTGTAGTAAACAGCGATGTTAGAAATGATGGCCGCCACAACTCCTATAAAAATACTTTGTGGAATGGCTACAAAACCAGCAGCCGGCGTAATGGCTACGAGGCCCACAACGGCACCAATACAAAAGCCTAACACAGAAGGCTTTTTTCCTCTTAATACATCAAAAAACATCCAGCTTAAACCAGCCGCTGCTGCAGCAGTATTGGTGGTTGCAAAAGCAGAAACAGCCAGGGCATTGGCGCCAAGGGCAGAACCTGCATTAAACCCAAACCAACCAAACCATAGTAAACCAGTACCTATTAAAACATAAGGAACATTTGCAGGAGGAATTTCTCTTTTCTCAATATGGCTCTTGCGGCGTTTTAAAACCAGCGCACCTGCAAGGGCTGCACAGCCTGCAGAAATATGCACTACCGTTCCTCCGGCAAAATCCAGCACACCCATTTTAAATAGGAAACCATCCGGGTGCCAACTCCAATGAGCGAGGGGTGCATAGATGAGTAGGGAAAAAAGTACCGTAAACAAAATGTAGGAAGAGAAACGGATTCGCTCCGCCACAGCACCCACCACAAGGCCGGGGGTGATAACCGCAAACATCATTTGAAAGAGGGCAAACAGGGCCAGCGGAATCGTAGGAGCAAGGCTCCATGGAGCACCCGAGGTTACATTCTTAAAGAAAAGAAAAGTGCCTGGATTTCCGATGACTCCGCCTATGGAATCTCCAAATGCCAAACTGAAACCTACTACGATCCACAACACACCAACCACACCGGCGGCTACCACACTTTTTATCATGGTAGATATCACATTCTTTCGGTGTACCATACCGCCATAGAAAAAAGCTAATCCGGGTGTCATCAAAAACACCAGTGCCGTTGCTACGATGATCCACGAAATATCGGCTGCACTGTAGGCGCCGGCCTTATCTTCGTAATGGGGCAAGGCAGGTATAAACAATGCCACTAAAGCCACCACAGCTAAAATGAGGAATGGCGCAATTTGTCTTGCTGTTAGTTTTTTGATCATGTTGCTCAGTTTTAGGAGATGAATGTTTTTTTAAATCTTAATTATTTATCTAAAATATCTAACTTTTTCCATAAATATCATTTAATAACTTACATTATAATTATTTTTAATTAGTTTGGAAATAATTAGAAATACGTTGTAAGCAATTTATTTATAGAATATTATGTTTTAAATCTCAATGTGGGTAATAGCAAAATAGTTTTACTTTAATGCTTAATGTTTATATTATGTTTATATCTATATAACGGAGGAGGCGCATAAAAACCAAAAAAGGTATCTGAAACAGATACCTTTTATTTACTAATCTTATTGTGTTATATCATGCCCAACTGATTTGCCGGTCTTTACGCTCCAGGAAAGAAGATCCCAGTAAGTATTCATCTACTTGTTGGGCGCATTCTCTTCCTTCACTAATAGCCCATACTACCAGGGATTGTCCACGACGCACATCGCCGGCGGCAAATATTTTAGGTAGACTTGTTTGGTAATTTTTTTCGGTTGCTCTTACATTTCCACGTTCGTCTTTTTCAATCTCCAGGCTATCTACCATGCCCTGGTGCTGCGTATGGAGAAAACCCATTGCAAATAAAACCAACTCGCAGGGTATTACCCTTTCACTACCGGGCCTTTCTATAAACTGTGCCGGGCGTCCCTCTGCAGAAGCTTTCCATTCAAGGTCTACAATCTTTAGTGCAGTGAGGTTACCATTTTCGTCCCCAATAAACTCCTTGGTAGCTGTGGCCCATTGACGCTCGCAACCTTCTTCGTGACTGGAAGTAGTTTTTAAAACCATGGGGTAAGAAGGCCATGGCATCAACTCCGTTCTTTGTTCAGGAGGTTTTGGCAACAATTCAAACTGTGTTACAGATAAAGCTCCATGTCTTTTGGAAGTGCCCACACAATCTGAACCTGTATCTCCACCACCAATCACCACCACATTTTTATCAGTAGCAAAAATATGCTCGCCCACCACATTACTTTCAATACCAGCATTGGCTAAGGGATCCAGCGCAGCATTGCGTTTATTTTGCTGCTTTAAAAAATCCATGGCAAAATGGACACCATTCAAATCTCTGCCAGGAATAGTAAGGTCTCTTGGAATGGTAGAACCACAAGCCAACACAATGGCATTATATTCCCGCAAAATATCATTCATTAAAATGTTCACTCCAATATTGGCATTGCATTTAAAAACTATTCCCTCTTCCTCCATCAGTTTTATTCTTCTATCAACCACCCATTTTTC
>JBKJKD010000122.1:0-5974 GCA_046597635.1 Ferruginibacter sp.
AGTGTTGCAAGTTCAACGTCAAACAAATGTCAGTCCAACTCTTTTGCAGCTGTCGTTAATACTATTGAATCTATAGAACCGACCAGGATCAATGAAGGAATTGCTGCGTTTCCAAACCCTGCCAGAAATATCATAACCATTGAGTCTCAAGAAAAGATTGTAACGGACAGAGATGTAATGATCTTGGACGCAATTGGCAAGTATTACCCGCAAATACGTTCTAAAAGATTGAGTGAAAATAGCATTCAATTAAATATTGGTTCATTAAAAAGCGGGTTGTACATCATCAAATTAAAAACTGAAAATGGATACCGGCAAATAAGAATATTGAAACAATAACGCTGTATTTCATTTTTAAAAATTACCTTAGAAGGGGAGCTATTTTAGTTCCCCTTTCTTCAAAAAAGACGTGCTTCTTTTAAAGCTGAATAGATGGCCCATATAAAGTATATCATATTTATCGCTCTGTTCATAATACCCTCCTTGTTGTTTGCCCAAACGAATACGATTGAAAGCCTGAATAAAATTTTACAGTCCAGCAAAGAAGATTCCAATAAAGTGAATACATTATTGGCTTTAAGCAAAGAGTATATTTCAACCGATCCGGCTGTGGCCATCCAATATGCTACACAAGCAAAAATTCTTTCTCTTAAGGTAAATGACCTAAAGGGTTTGGCTTACAGCTACAAGGGCTTGGGTCTTGTTTATTTAATGCAGGGGAAATACATTGAAACCATTGAAAATTTCGACAAGTCGTTAGCTGTATTTGATTCGTTAGGCGATAAACGTGGGCAAGCCAATATGCTGAGCAACTCTGGCACTGTTTACTTTAATCAGGCAGATGACGCCAAAGCATTAGAGTTGTTTTTAAAAGCTTTAAATGTGGCAGAGCAAACAACAGACTCGGTTAGGATAGCTACCATTTTACTCAATATCGGAGCTGTGTATGCACACAAAACAGCCACTTATAACAGAGCACTGGATTATTATTTCAGAGCTTCCAGTATCGCCAAGTCGCTCGATGATAAAAATATCATCGGAACCGTTAACTCCAACATTGGTGAACTGTATTTAGAAAGAGGTGATTTAGAGCCCGCACTTCAATATTTTAGCGCTTCCCTTGCAGATTATAATGGCTCTGAAAATACACCCTATGCATTAAATAACCTTGGCAAAGCCTATCAATTAAAGGGCGATTATCAAAGTGCAATAAGATACCACCAGCGAGCCTACAATTTTTCAAAGAAAATTGATGCACCGTTAGACTTAGCTCAATCTTTATTGGGCCTAGGCGATGCTGAGATGAAGATGGGAGATGCCGCTAGGGCAATATCTTATTACAAAGAAGCAGAGCCGATTGCGCTCACTATTAGCCCTGCTAATACCGAATTAAAAATAGCGTATGCCGGTCTGGCTTTGGCCTACAACAAAGAAGAAGATTATTCCAATGCATACAAATACCAAACACTCTACTCTGCTATTAAAGATTCGTTGTACAACATTGATACAGATAAAAAATTAAACGGTCTTCAGTTTGTATTTGAAATTCAGAAGAAGGAGGCCCAGGTGGATTTGCTCACTAAAGACAAGGCCCTTCAGGAACTGGATTTAAACCGACAGAAGATTGCGAAAAACACATTAATAGGAGGATTATCTCTTGTCTTTTTTATAACCTTAATTTTATTTAGAAATTATAGAAATAAAATAAAGGTCAACAAACTACTTGACAGGCAAAATGCCGAAATTGAAAGCTTACTCTTAAATATTCTTCCACAGGAGGTGGCCCGCGAGTTACAAAAAACAGGAAATGCCACTCCAAGATTTTATGAAAAAGCCAGTGTACTTTTTACTGACTTTAAAAATTTTTCCAAATTTGCAGATGAGCTTTCTCCGCAGGAAGTGGTAAGTGAACTAAGTGAATGTTTTGTTGCCTTTGACGATATCATCGAAAAACATCATCTGGAAAAGATAAAGACCATCGGCGATTCGTATATGTGTGCAGGGGGCATTCCCACCCCCGATGACAACCATCCGCTGGATATGATAAATGCTAGCTTGGAAATTCAGGAGTTTATTAGGGAAAGAAATGAAAAACGTGCATTATCGAACCTGCCTGCATGGGATATTAGAATCGGGGTAAATACAGGGCCTGTGGTAGCTGGGGTGGTGGGAAAGAAAAAGTATGCTTATGATATTTGGGGAGGAACAGTAAATGTGGCCAGCAGGCTGGAAAGCAACGGCGAGCCAGGCAGGGTGAATATTTCTTCTACTACCCATGAACTCATAAAGCACCAATATGCCTGCACTTACCGAGGTAAAATTTCAGCCAAAAATGTAGGCGAAGTGGAAATGTATTTTGTGGATCATAAAATAATTTGACTGGCTACTATCCTCTCATCCTAGTCTTAAGATTATCCGCAGGTGCACCTCAAAATTTTGAATGCGATACCAATCCAGTTTCCGGACCATTACTGCAAGTGGTTCACCGTAATGCAGAGGGCTGCTGTCCTGCCTGCTAATGCTCTCCTCCCGTCTTTCTTAAATTAAAGTGTATTTGATTTACCTTCGCAGCCTTATGACAGAAAAGATACTTATCCTCGATTTTGGTTCACAATATACTCAACTCATAGCCCGGGTGGTTAGGGAGGCAAATGTGTTCTGCGAAATCATTCCTTTTAACAAGGAAATTCCAGATGACGCCGCTTTAAAAGGCATTATCCTATCAGGATCGCCTTTCTCTGTTAATGAAGAAAATGCCCCCATGGTGAATGTGAAGGCGATGGCAGAAAAATGGCCGGTGTTGGGAGTGTGTTATGGGGCCCAACTTACCGCCAAAATTTTTGGAGGCCTGGTGGCCAAAAGTGATAAGAGAGAATATGGCAGAGCGAGTTTTAACATTGCTATAAATGACGCACTTTTAGCCGGCCTTCCTCCCTCCTCGCAGGTTTGGATGAGCCACAGTGATACCATTAAAGAACTGCCGGAAGGCTTTGAATTATTAGGCACCACAGAAAGTATTCCTGTAGCTGCATTTAAATCGGCCAAAGCCGCTTCCAATGCCATTTACGGCCTGCAGTTTCATCCCGAGGTCTATCACTCCACGGAGGGAAAAAAAATCCTAAAAAACTTCCTTGTAAACATTTGCGGTTGCAGCCAGGACTGGACACCCGCACACTACATTACCGATACTGTGGCAGCCCTCAAAAAACAGCTTGGCGATAGTAAAGTAGTGATGGGCCTGAGCGGTGGTGTGGATAGTACCGTGGCTGCTACTCTCATACACAGAGCCATCGGAGAAAATTTGTATGGCATTTTTGTGGATAACGGTGTTTTGCGTAAAAACGAGTTTGAAGAAGTTCTGGAAATTTACAAACAGCTAGGTTTGAATGTAAAAGGAGTTGATGCGAGGGAACATTTTTACACCAAACTGGCAGGCAAGGTACTGCCAGAAGATAAGCGTAAAGCTATTGGAGGCTCTTTTATAGATGTGTTTGATGACGAATCCCAAAAAATAGCAGGTATAGAATTTCTTGGGCAGGGCACTATCTACCCTGATGTAATTGAATCGGCGTCTGTGCACGGTCCTTCAGCCACTATTAAAAGCCACCACAATGTTGGAGGCCTGCCTGAAACGATGAAATTAAAACTGGTTGAGCCGCTAAGATTTTTATTTAAAGACGAAGTGAGAAGGATTGGCGCAGAACTTGGCATACCTGCGCAAATGTTGAACCGTCATCCATTTCCCGGACCCGGGCTTGCGATCAGGATCCTGGGTGAGGTGACAGAGGAAAAGGTACGGTTATTGCAAGACGCAGACAAGATTTACATTGACCTTTTAAAAACATCTGGTCTGTACAATGAGGTTTGGCAGGCTGGCACCATTTTACTACCGGTAAAGAGTGTTGGGGTGATGGGCGATGAAAGAACGTATGAGTTTACTGTGGCCTTAAGAGCGGTTACCTCTGTAGATGGAATGACAGCAGATTGGGCCCACCTGCCATACGAGTTTCTGGCAGAAGTAAGCAATGAGATTATTAATAACGTAAAAGGAATAAACAGGGTGGTCTACGATATTAGTAGTAAACCTCCCGCCACCATAGAATGGGAATAAATTTCTCGGTCAAACGAAACCCTTAGTATGCAAAACAATCTGAAACTTTTTTTAATCCTGTTGCTTTGCGTAACTGTGGGCAGCCCAACGCATGCACAGTCTGATAGCAGCAGTACTCCACGAACATTTAGAGTGGCTATTTTTGCACCGCTTTACCTCGATTCAGTTTTTAATGGTGCCAGCTACCGATACGGCAAAGCGTTCCCTAAGTTTGCTTTGCAAGGACTGGACTTTATACAGGGAGCACAAATTGCATTAGACAGTTTACCGATTCCAAATGCTGTTTTCGATGCCCGCATTTACGATTCCAAATCCTATTTGCAAGATGTGCAAACTTTGATTCAAAACAAAGAACTGGATAACATTGATATGATCATTGGATCTGTAAAAGATCAGGAATATATCCAACTCGCTGGCTTTGCCAAACAGAGAAATATTCCGTTTATTTCTGCAACGCATCCAAATGACGGGGGCGTTACTGCCAACCCCTTTATGGTAATAGTAAACCCGACCCTGAGGGCCCATTGCGAAGCCATTTACGCACATATACTGCAAAATAAAGCCCCCGATAAAATATACCTTGTAAGGAGGCCTGGCACCCAGGAAAATTCTGTGGAAGAGCAGTTCAAAAGAATCAATAATCCAGATGGTAAGCCCCTTCTCAAAATTGAAATCATCAATGTGCAAGCTGATTTTTCTGTTCTCAAAAACAAACTGGACAGTAATCAAAATTCCATCATCATCGGAGGCAGCCTCAATGAGAGTTTTGCAAACGAATTGGCAACATATTTACAGTCTATTAGCAACACCTACAATACGCAACTCATAGGCATGCCAAACTGGGATGGTTTTTCATCGCTTACAAAAAATAAGAAGTTAAAAGATTTTCCTATTTACTATACATCCCCTTTTTATACTAACAAGTGGGATAACTACAGCAAGCGTATAAAGAATACCTATCTCAGAAAATACAAGGGTATTCCATCTGATCTAACCTATAAAGGTTTTGAAATAACCCAACAGTTTGCCCTGCTACTCAGCAAATATCCTAACGACGTAATCAGCCACCTGAACGACTATCCTTCCAAGATCTTCAGCGACTATAATTTTAAACCAGTCTTCGTATCCAAAGGCAGTAGCATTCCTGATTATTTCGAAAATAAGAATCTTTATTTTGTAAAGATCCTGAATGGAAATTATAGCAAAGCCTGGTAAAAAATTATGCCTTTAGCCTTGCATTCTTCATGCTGGTGCAGTCTCAATCCAAAAGCATTTCCGAATTATTCATGTGACAAATAAAAGGCCGCTCTTTTCAAGAGCGGCCTTTTAGAATATGCGGTCTATTTTCTATCTGGTAACAATCACGCTTGAACTTGCAAGGCGTTTCCCTCTTGAATCTCTTACTTCAATCATATAGATACCAGACTGTGCATTGTCAAGGTTTACATCCATCCGGCTATACGGGGCGGCAATAGCAAATTGCTTACTGAAAACCCTTGCACCCTTTCCGTCATATACAATTACGTAATAAGCATTATCAGATGTATTAGTACGATAATACCTCACCTGAAACTGACCACGGCTAGGATTTGGATAAATGAAAAGTGTCGTGCTGGCAGAGTCCGAAATACGAACTTTGTTGCTCGTACTGCTACAACCATTTACATCTGTAACAGTAACCTCATATTCGCCAAAACCATCAATGTTGACGGGTAATGAAGATGTGCTGGGAGCATTGAGTAAAACGCCATCTTTCTTATACTGAAAAGAATAGTTGCCTGCCGGACTGGGGGTAGCTACTAAGGTTGTATTCAAATAGGGCGTGAGTCGGTTATATTGGCCTGCAACCAATACTGCAGTGGG